>JAQCNR010000092.1 GCA_028274925.1 Halovenus sp. | reverse complement strand
TGTGCTCGAAATCCGGTCCGAACGCGTCCGGATACTGCTCCATCAGCGTCCGGCCTGTCTTCTTGACGTAGGCAGGTTTGATAGCCATCGTTGTCGGTCATAGCGCGGTCGGACTTTAATATCATTCGACTTCGTCGCACTCACTCTGGTGAAGCCTCGACAGCGTCGTCCGGTGCTCGGACGCGAATTGCCTCGGCGATGGAGTCTGGCAGTGAGATAGTTTCGCCGTTCTCCAACCGCAGCGTGAGCATCCCGATTGGCGCGACTTCTTCGATGGTGACGGTCGTTCCCGGCGTGACGCCCGCGTCCTGCAAATAATCGAGTTCTTCGGGGTCGCGGTCACGCACGCGCGTGACCACCAGTTGCTCACCTTCCTCGTGGTTGCTCAGGCGTCGGTCTGCGTCCTCGACGACAGGTTCGAGCGCGTCGTTGGGGATGGGGTCGCCGTGTGGGTCGACTTCGGGGTCGTCGAGCAGCTCCGCAACTCGCTGCTCGAACTCCTCGCTGATGTGGTGTTCGAGCGTATCCGCTTCTTCGTGGACTGTTGCCCAGTCGTAGCCCAACTGCTCGGCGAGGTAGGTTTCGAGCAGGCGGTGGTGGCGGATGACTTCGAGCGCGACTGTCTCCCCCTCTCGGGTCAGCGTGACTCCCTTGTACTTCTCGCGTTCGACGAGTTCACGCTCTTCGAGTTTCTCCATCATACTCGTCGCTGTCGGCGGAGTCACGTCGAGCAGGTCGGCGATACTCGATGTCGAAACGGGCTCCCCCTCCCGCTGCGTAATCTCGTAAATTGCCTTCAGATAATCCTCCATCTTCGCGCTCAGCATACTCCGAGCTAACAGAGGTTTCCGTATAAGGATGCCGACTATTCACGATTACTCGCCCGAAAGCCCCCGTGAACGGACCGCTCGAAGCTCCTCACGAATCGGCTCACGTTTGATCAGCACGAACCCACAACAGATCAGCCCGAACCCTGCTGCGGTGACAATCGTTGGGCGCTCGCCGAGAAAGACGAGTCCGGTCACAGCCGCTGCGAACGGTGCTGCGTAGGAGACGAGGTTGATTTCGATTGGACCGAGTCGGTCGAGTAAATGGAAATAGATCAGGAAGCCAGCGGCACTGGCCGCGAAACTGAGATAGCCAAGCGCAATCAGCCCCTCGCTCGTCCACGTCACGCTCCCCGCCGACTCGCCGAGTCCGAGACTAATCCCGTGCATCAGGACTGCTCCGAGCAGCATCGACCACGCTTCCATCGTCTCGATGGGCAGGTCGTCATCGACGCGTCGCGTCAGCACGCTGCCGAAGGCAAAGGATAGTGCGGCCAGAAAGACCAGCGCCAGCGAGACAGTTCGTGTCGCCAGTAGATTCTGCGGGTCGGGATTGCTCAGTACGACGACGCCGACGAAGCCGATGGCCAACCCGAGCAACCCGAGCGGCCGAAGCCGTTCGTCCGGTAACAGCACGCGGGCGAATCCAGTCGTCAATACCGGCGACAGACTCACGACGACTGCTGCCGCGGCGCTCGTTGTCCCCTGCTCGCCAACGAACAGGAAGACGTGGTAGGCGGCGATCAGGAAGACGCCGCCGATGCTGACGACAGTCCACTCCGTGCGGCCCACTGGTCGCCAGCGCTCGACGGCGTAGAGCGCGTAGCCGAGCATCACCACGCCCGCGATGTCGTACCGTAACGCGGCGAAGAGTACCGGCGGGAAAAACTCCAGACCGGCCCGAATCGCCGTGAACGAACTCCCCCAGACTGTCGCGAGCACGACGAACAGGGCGGCGTTTCTGTACTTCACGCGTTGTTCGAACTCGCTGGCGAGCCCAAATCAATGGGGCGATTCGGTCTTGCTCTGGTTCTTTTTATACACCTATTTTGTGTCGCTTCTGAGAACAGAATATCACTCGCCTACTGACTCCCTCTATTTCGGGTCGAACACCGACCGACTACGTCGTTTACCGAAACCGATACGTGTCTCTCTTTAGACCTGTCTGGGTGGTTGGATAATTGATATATAGGCGAGTGTGAAACTCTCAGGTACTGGTGTGTGAGTAAATACCATGATAATCCACAAGCGATGTACCGTCTGTCACGAGGACATCGGAGATAACGGGGTCGAACAGTGCAAAAACTGTGGACTGACCGTCCACTCGGAGTGCGCGGAGTTCGTCAAGAGTTTTGATTGTCCGCAGTGTGCCGAGGAGTTGGCCATCGGCGCTGTCGAGTTCTAGGTCGTCCGGGCGTCGAGCACACTGTCGGTGAACTCCCGCAGGGGTTAGTCGATAATCTCTGCGAAGCCAAACCGTGGCTTGACATCGTCGACGACGACGGTGTGTGTCTCGCCAGCCTCGCCGCCGGGCACGAACAGCGTGAACCCATCGACCTGTGCGATGCCGTCACCCTCGTCGCCAGTGTCCGTGATTTCGACGGAGAGTTCGTCGCCCACTCGTACCGGCGCAGTCAGGTAATTTTTCGCGACCAGATACAGCTCTGAAGAGGCGTCTCGGGAGGCGTCGGGTCGGACCTGCCGGACGTACTCGAACTCCTCGGCAATCTCGTCTTCGAGGTCCGTGAGGTCCCGACCGTCGAACACCTTCACCGCCAGGTCACCGCCGGAGGTGAGCAGTTCGTCGGCCACGTCGAAGGCCTGCCGAGCGAGGTGGACCGAGCGCGCGTGGTCGAGGTCGTACTCTCCGCTCATATTCGGTGCCATATCGGAGATGACAACGTCGACGGGTCGGTCGTCACCGCCGACGACGCTGCGAATCTCGTCGCGTGTCCAGTCCTCGGTAATGTCGCCGCGGATGTACTCGACGTTCGATTCGGGGTCTTCGAGGTCGGAGATATTCTGTCGGTCGACGCCGATGACAGTTCCAGTGGGGCCAACCTCCTCGGCAGCGACCTGCATCCAGCCACCCGGGGCCGCACCGAGGTCGACGACAGTGTTGCCGTCGCCAAGCAGTCCCGCCGTCTTGTCGAGTTGCTGGAGTTTGTAGGCCGACCGGGCGCGATAGCCCTGCTGTTTGGCTTTGTTGTAGTACATATCTCGGTCTGTCATGTGTACCTCACCAATATCCTTGACA
>JAQCNR010000078.1 GCA_028274925.1 Halovenus sp. | reverse complement strand
GCAGATTCACTTGGATATTGAGACGCCTGGTGCCACCTCTGTCACCGACCCACTCGCTCGTCTACTGAACGTCAGCGTCAGCGACCAGCTCATTATTCGGGCCGTCTGCGAGTGCCAGCCCCCACGTGTCATCGGACTACGGGGGATGCCCGTCTCCTACGATGCTGTCGACCCTGATTGACCCCGCTACAGCGCCGCGGGAGAGGCAGAGATGAGTTGTATGAATGTCTCAGTATCAGCGGAGATCATTAAAATAGTTGCTTGACTTCGTGTCGGGCTTCCCACGGAATGTGTATATCTGCCGGAAGCTCAGTGCCGATTACAACGTACTCACGACTCTCTATTTGAGCCCTTGCAGCTACAGCTTTCTGGCTGGCGTTGCTGTAGATATAGCCTTTCACCTCAATCACGTAATCATCTGTAGCGAAGTCCGGCGTGTATGTTCGGTCGTCTCCATAGGTGATTTTTACCGGCTCATACTCGTAGTCTACGTCTGCTTCTGACAGTATATTAGCGACCTCCAACTCCCAGCGGGATCGGACGATATGATTCAAATCGTCGGGACAGAGTATTTTGTTTGGACTCATACCAACTGCGACAAGTGCCTCATTCCACGACCCGAACCTGGTCGCGTATGTCGTCGAGTCGAACTGCCCTTGCTCGTCCATCTCTCGTCTTTCTGGCGTGTGACCAAGCTGGTCTCGAAGTCTCAAAAGCTCATCTTTTAGTTCTGGTTTCGGGATATCCGACCTCACATTCACCGCAAGGCCAGTCTCTCGGACCGCCTCATTCCAAGAGCCGAATCGTCTCCTATAGATGCTCCAACTGAACCTGCCGTCTTGTTCCATGTCAACTGCGGTTGGTGGTTGACCATCTTCCTCAGCCAGTCTCTCTATTTCAGATAGTAGCGCCGACCGAGGAATGTTCCGTTGCTCAACTGGTTCATATCCTGCTGCTCTGAGAGCCTCGTTCCACGACCCGAATTCTCCGGCGTATGTGCTGACATCATATTTGCCGTCACGTTCCATGTCCACCGATGTCGGTGTCCCCTCACAGACTGCTTCCAGTCGGGCCAGCTCGTCAAGCAGGGCTTCTTTCGGGACATCCCTCTCTCGGTTGATTTCATCAAAAACCTCTACCAAAGCCTCATTCCACGACCCGAACTCCCGTTCGTACGGGTTGATACTATAGCTGCCCTGTTGCTCCATCTGGCCTGCTGTTGGTAACTGCCCTAAATTGTCCGCGAGCTGTAATAATTCGTCTTTCAGGTCTTCTCGCGGGACTTCGCGTTGTTTGGATACATCGAGTCCTGCTTTCTGAATGGCAGCATTCCATGAGTCAAATTTGCGGCTGTATATCGAGGCGCTGTATCTCCCATCCTCTGCAACGTCACGTGATGTGGGCGTCTCTCCGGTTTCCTCCTGAAGACGTCTCAAATCGTCTAACAGGTCTGTTTCAGCAATTCCATATTCTTCGTTCACCCTGAGGTCAGCGGCACGCACGGCTTCGTTCCACGACCCGAACTTGTTTTGATACGCTTTGGCGCTAAATCGACCGACCTGATTCAGTTGCTTCTGCGTGGGAGCTACCTCAGCCTCGTCAGCGAGTCTTCGTAATTCTTCACGCATCGCGTTCCTGAGTTCTTGATCGCTGTGGGCCTGTGTTCGATGGATTCCTCGTCCCTTTGTAGAGTCGAACTTCCGCTCACAGATTTCGCATCTATACGAGTCCCCCTCTGAATCTGAGTCTCCATCTGAATCTGTGGCAAAATCTGAAAGTGATGATTGCTCGCTCGTCATCCAATTACGAGGTGTGCAACCGCTCGCCACGCGCTGGCAGACCAGGAGGACGACGCTAGCGTTCTGGCCGTGTCGCGAGCAGCGGGCGGGCATCGGTACCGTCTGTCAGGCGGCCGCAATCGAAAGACGACGTGCGCAGCCCCCGGCCCCCGGTACACGGCGCTGGAACCACACGGTGAGCGATGCGACGAGACCGCGCTCACGTCGCTGTCGTATCTCGCGCGCTCCCTTCGACGGTGTCACTCTCGACGATGTCTCGGACGTTCTCGGTGAACGTCGTCATCTCCCGGCTGTTGAACCGCTCGATTACTGGCTTTGCGACCCGGCCGAACACCGAATCCGGCACCGTGTACGTCGTCTCACAGCGGAACTCGGACCCGCCGTCGGCCGGGGAGACGGACAGCCGCATCTCCGCGTCGATGTCCCCGGTGTAGTCGTAGACGAGTTCGTGACTCTCGGTGTCACAGACGACACTCTCACAGTGGCCCGACAGAGAGACGCCGACCATGCGGAACTCGTAGTCGTACTCGTGGCCGCCGTTGTCGAGGTCTTCGATGTCGTGGAACACCTGACTCGGACTCGCACGCACACACTCGCCCGGCGTGTTGATGAACGCGAACACGGCCTCGGGGTCTGCGTCGATGGTGACCCGCTCTGTGATGCTATCCTGCATGGCTTTGTATGTACAAGCGCCGAGTACAGTATATCTCTTCTGTCAATCCCCCCGCCTCTTGATCTGAGGAGAGTGTAAATACCAGCGGTGCCACCACCACTGTGTCGAGCCAGGGCGGTATCTGTCGCACGCTCCCGTTGCATTCCAGAGAGCTCTCCCCTTGGTCTCGATTCGTGAGCATCTAGGCTTGACTGAGCTCCCGATGGACTGTGTTCAGGACGATTCACCCGCCGGTGACTTGTTCTGCGGCCAAGGACATGCCCGTGAAATCAGTGTAGCTTCGATGCCACAGAGCGGATACCGTGCACTGTCCCAGGCCAAACGTGAGTGTGAACTCTTGTACGGACTCCGGCTGCCTCGGTGATTGGTAAGCTTGAAAACGAATGCGCGGTTGTTATCCGACTAACAGTTCGCATGAACCAGCGACGACGGCAGTTCCTCGGAGCGGCCGGAACAGGAACATTCGCACTACTGGCAGGCTGTGGCGGTATCGACAGCGGAGGGGCCTCTACACAAAGTGATACTCGTGACACTGAGCAAGCAGCAAAGTTAGTTCCCGGTGCTGGCCTTGTCAACGCAACCCGTGACGTATCAGTTGGCGGGACGGGCGACATGAGGACCGCGATCATGGGTGTCAAGGGAGCAGATGGGACCGGAAGCGCGATCGGGTACTCATATGTTTTCAGACACTCCAGCGGAGGATGGGAACAGGAGACTAGACTGGCCAGTCCTGATGGAGAAAGCCCGAATGCGTTCGCCGAATCGCTCGACATGTCTGACGATGGAACCACTGCTATTGTTGGCTCCCCACCGTGGGGCGGTCCGGACGAGGAGCGTTCCGGATCGGCACACGTGTACAACCGCTCTGACGGGGAGTGGCAGCGACAGGCCGAGTTAACGACGGACAACCCGAGCAGCGATGACTTCGGCTCTCCGGTCAGAATGTCAGGTGACGGAGACACGGTGGCCGTCGGAGAGTCGGCGGGTCCAGCCTACATGTTCAGCCAGTCAGATGGGAGTTGGAGGCAGCAGGCAACACTGACCGCTGCTGAGGGTGAGGGGGACGGAGGCCACATCTCTTCACTCGAACTGTCAAGTATCGGGTCCACTGTCGTTATCGGAGCTCCGAGGCGGGAGGACGCAAACGACGGCAGTGGAGGGTCTGTGTACGTATTCAACCGGTCTGACGAGAACTGGG
>JAQCNR010000075.1 GCA_028274925.1 Halovenus sp. | reverse complement strand
CGCATCTGAAAGTAACACTAGACCACGGAGAGTCGATCGTTGCCGAACCAGGCGCAATGGTCGGCCACTCTCCAACCATCTCAGTCGAAACCGAAACGAGTCGTGATGGGCTCCTCAGTTCTGCGAAGTCAATGCTCGGTGGCGAATCCCTGTTCACCAACGAGTTCGTGGCTGAAGACGGGCCGGGAACTGTTACCCTCGCCCCGCCGACGCCGGGAGACATCATGTCACACGACCTCCGAAACGAGACACTATACTCGACTGACGGTGCGTTCATCGCTGGGACAGACGGCATCGACATCGACTCGGAAGTCGGCGGTCTCAAGTCGATACTCGGAGAAGCCGGCCTGACGCCACTCGCATTGAGAGGCACCGGAACGGTGTTTATCGACGCCTACGGCGGCCTCGAAAAACTCGAACTGGCCGCCGGCGAATCGTACGTCCTCGATAATGAACACCTGATCGCCTGGGATGATGAGACTGAGTACTCGACTCGCCGGGTTGGTGGTCTCAAATCGACGCTGCTGAGCGGCGAAGGGCTCGTGTTCGAGTTCACCGGTCCCGGAACAGCGTGGTACCAGACACGCGATATGGATTCGCTCGTCGACCTTCTCGTTCAGCGGATGCCCAGCGAGGACGCAGATATCACAATCGGTGAATAGCGTAGACTACGGTGCAGGTGAGCCGTCAGTTACTCAAAATAAATTATAATTTTACCACACTGAGCGGGTTACAGCAGAGAGACTCCTGTGCCGTGCGGTAACAGCTGGAATTGGGTTAGATCCGTAGCCGCTTGCGGCTTGGTCGGCAGCGGGTAGGACCGATGAGAGTTGTCTGACTACTGAAATAAATGTCCCCCGGCGGCACAAAAAGACGAAGAACTGACAGCTCTCAGTCCTGTGGAATCGGTTCTGGTTCAGCGGTCACGCTCTGAATGCCGTCCGTGTACCGGCTCCACAGCACGAGCACGCTCGGCAGCACCACCAGACTCACGACGAACGAGGTGAGCAAGGCAACGACAACGATACTCCCGAAGCTCTGGAGCTGTGGGTGTGGAACCAGCGCAATCGTCGCAAAGGCTCCGGCAGAGGTGAGTGTACTTCCGAGTAGCGCACCACCGGTTCCGGTGACGGCGGCATACAGCGCTTCCATCTGTGTTGCCCCTGCATCGAGTTCGTCGGCAAACCGGTCACCAACGTGAATATTGTAGTCGACGCCGAGCCCGACGGCGAGACTCATCAGCAATGCAGTGAGTATCGTCAGTGGGATTTCGAGCAGATACATCCCGCCGATGACTAAGGCAACGACGAGGGTGATTGGAACCGACACAACCGCTCCAAGTGTCGCGCTGCCGTGCATCGCCCGGAAGACGCCCATCAGCGTCACGATAACCGCGACAAGCGCGACCACCATCGTGAGCAAGATTCCACCCACGACTTCGTCCAGGAAGGCGTCGTTGACGCCCACGGCACCGGCGAGGGTCGCCGCTCGCTGGTCGTCACCTTCCATCGTCTCCGCCGCCTCTTCGAGCGTCGGAGCCGTCGATTTCACCTCTGTGAAGTCGGTGGTGAGCGACAGCGTGACCAGCATCGAGCGATACTCGCCGTCAGTCCGCTCGATCACCTGTTCGGCCGTCGCGCTGTCGGCCGCGTAGAAGGCGTCGTAGACCGTCTCCAGATTCTCGTCAGGTATCCCATCGCCGTTGGTATCGTGCTCTTCGAGGACGGCAGCGAAGCGCTCGTTTTCGGCCGCGACGGTCTTCATTGCGGTGAGCGGCGAGCGTTCTGCTGACGTGCTTGACTGCGTCACCAGCAGTCCCTCGTCAGCAACCGTTGCGACACCGTCGTCGATATCTTCGAGGGTCGTGTCGCTCGTCACATCGTCTTCGATCAGTATCCGTGATTTGAATGCGCTCTCTGCACTCGCTGGCTGGTAGACCTGCTCGACGTGCTGGCTCTGCTCGGTCACCTCGATTGGCTCCCAGCCAACTGGGCCGGGAATCTGCTGTTTCCACTCTGCAACCTCGCCATCGGAGCCTTGGAAACTCTCCTGATCGAGCTCGGTCCACGCGAGACCCCCGAGGCCACCGACCACGACAGCGAGCACGAGCACGACAGGTGCTGCTCGCTGGGCCAGGGTTGCACTGGCTTCGAGCACTGGCTGGAGATAGCTCCCGTGGCCAAGTGCCGCCTGCCGTCGGTCAAGTCCGACTCGTTCGAGTAGTCCGTCAAGAGAGAGTTTCAGTGCTGGCACTACGGTGGTGAAGATGACCAGCGCCGAGACGACACCCAGTGTGATGCTCACACCGAGATTGCGGATCATCGGGAGTGGGTTGGTGAGATTCGCCAGAAAGCCGATAGCGGCAGTAACCGTCACCAGGATGAGAGCCGTCGTGACCAGCCGAACGCCGCGGTTCATCGGTTCGCGGATTCCCTCCTCGGGACCGCGCTGCTCACGATACCGGTTGAAAATGTGGAACCCGAAGTCGATGCTCAGCCCCGAGATGAGGACGACAGGGACGATGCTGACGATGCCCGCAGCGACACCGAGCCACCCCAGGAGCCCGAACATCCACAGCACCGAGAGCACGACACCAGTCATCCCGACAATAACGTCGACGAGGTCACGGTACGCGAACACGAGAATACTCAGGATGACTAACAGTGCAATCGGCACCACGAGTTCGACCATCTCTTGGAAGAACCGCTGCTGTGCCTGTTCGCTGGCGTCAGCATTCAATACGAAGGTATTTGAGTCCTCCTCGGCGGTGTTGTACAGTGTCGCGCTCGCGTTCTCACGGGTCTGTTCGTCGACGCCGTCCCCGGTGTCGAATGCGACGAACGTCCGTCGGTCAGTCGAACTCGGTGTGTCGCCGTGGTCGCTCGGGAGGAATCGCTGTGCGCGGGGATTCTCTGCAAGAACCTGCTTCACCAACCGCTCGACCTGTTCTGGACTCGTCTCGTCCAGTGCCGTGATTTGCTCGCCAAGCGTCGCGTTTGCATCACCCGCCGCGCGCTTTGCGACCAGATTCTCGATTCCGCGCACCCCATCGTCGTGCAACGCAGCCTGGACATCCTCTTCGGCGAGGATCTCTTTTTGATATCGAAGTCCGTCGAGGAGCGATGCCTTCGAGAGGGTATTTCCGTCCTCATCCCAGACGTACACTGGCTGTATTGTTCGATTCTGTTGTCTCTGTGATGTGCTCGCGTACGTGTTCTCGATATACTGGCTCGCCTGCACTCTGTCGAGGTGGTCGAACTGGTCCTCCGAAGCGCCTGCTTGACTGCCCGTGTCCAGTTGTGGGACACCGGCGACAACTGCACCCGTCAACACCAGCATCACCAGCAGTGTGATTCGATTGTGTTCCGTGACGAAGTCAACGATTTGACCGATGATGTTTCGCATCGTTATGTACGACTGAAAGTTGCGTATCTTTCTATCGATGCTAGCTAGCTATCCAGAACAGAGCGAACAGGCAGTCTAGCTATACAGAAATAGCCGGCAACAGAGCGACCCATCATCGAGAAAAAATCGAATTTGTATTTTGCTCCCCGTGGGACCGGACCTGTGCCGAGCGACGATTGTCGTATGCACGACAGCCGACAGGGTCGTTAGTATTCCAGCCTCTGTGGTTCCACGAGCGCGGTAGTTCCCCTTGTTTCGGAGTGTGAGACGCTGTCTGGGTTGCTATTATTCTGCTCTACTAACCTGTGAGTACACTTCGTGCACGAATGTACGCGAGCAAAAAGCTTCCGAGGGCTGGAGTATGAATGACCTGATACGGGGATACGGCGCGATCGGGCTGATCATCGTGGGACTGTTTCTGCTTGGTACCGTGTTCGTCATCGAGTCGTTCGCGGCACAAGGGATCGTTGCACTATTTGGACTGGGAGTAATTCTCCGCGGTGTACGCGAATACAAGAAGAGCTAGCCTGAGTTGTGTGTGCGTGGCGGAGCCACGAGATGGCCCAAGTAGCACCTACGGCGTCGTCTCGGCGGTATTGCTGTCCGCTGTGTGGTTGTCGTTTTTGCTCCGGTGAACTGCAGCAAGTCCGGCGACGTAGCCCAACAGTGTGAATCCAATTACGAGAAGCGTCAGTGCTGCACTGGCGCCGTTCGAGACACCAATATCGGCGAGGTTCAGTACGACGCCGAACGAGATTGACCCACCGACAACTGCTCCCCACGGTCCAGCGTCTTCCGGACTGGAATAGGTGGTAAACACGTACAGACTCGCCGCGGTTGCTGCCGCCCAGACGATGCCAACCGCACCTGTCAGCACTGGTGACGCAGACACCACCCACACACTGCCGCTGAACAGCCCACCAATTGCGATGCCTGCAACAGCACTCTGGAGCGTAGTTGTTGTCATTCTGTACGATATCGTTGTCACCCTACCCTATCAAACCGGTCACGAATTACAGAGTCAGAAACACGGCCCACTTCGGCGGAGGCGGCCGTCAGTCGGAACGTCATCTCCCCCTCGTTGCGGTCCACGATGCACTCGCTTCAGCGGGAGTCTCAAATGTGAGGTGGGCGACCTCTGGAGGCACATCTTCAGTCTCACCACCGCCCGGGAGAAACTCAAACTCGACTGGGTCTCCCTCATCGCCAAGGAGTGCCGCCAAGGTAATAATATCGCCGCTCTCGGCGGTGACGAATTCCTCTCTGATAGCCGTCTCTCCGCCGGGAACAAAACTATCAAACGAACTGTCGTACTCATCCGAGTTGACTGTTACCAACACATCCGCCGCTGTTTCAGCCATATTCTCGATAATCAATGTTCCTCCTCGATACTCTGGGCGTTCACCCCACCCTCACTTCCTAACCGGACAAGTCCCGTACAGCCTGTAACAAGCGTACTTCCGAGAACGGAACCAATCGTGTTGAGGTACTGTCTTCTATGCATATTCCGCGACTATCTCGTCCTTGGAAAAGTACTTGCTGCTGACTTCTGTTCTGAGTCTGCCAACCTGATGAATAACTGCCCAGTAGACACTCCCACTTGTGACAATAAATAAGTTGGCGAGTGCACCCCTGCTGAATAGAGAGCGCGCATCTTGCAGAGGGCAGTCAACGATTTCGATGTGTTACTCGGAAAGTTCGGCACAGAGCTGAGTCAATCCACACTCCGGACAAAGGAACGCTTGGAGCGGTGTTTGATTCCCGACACCAAGTCGGTCAAGCACACCACCGTCTCTTTCGGTTTCAACGTAAAGATCACCCACTCCTTCTGCGGTTACGTTTGTCTTCTCCATTTGGACATCACAATCCGGACAGTAGCGTTCATTCATTGGACTCTCATTCATCTGTGTCCCTTATTCTTAAAGAAGTCAGGTCGCAGTTTCATGCTCGAAAACCAATGCCGATACGTTTCTTTGCTGCATACATTCTCTC
>JAQCNR010000067.1 GCA_028274925.1 Halovenus sp. | reverse complement strand
GGTCACCAGCGGGTGTGCCTCAGCGAAGGCGTAGTAGCCCGCGACGTACGCCCAGAAGGCGGCGACTGTGACCCCGCCGATCGTAACTCGGCGCCACGATTGCCCGGCCACCAGCGCCGCTACGGTGACGCCCGTTACAGTTAGCGCCGCGATGAGCGCGCTCAGCGTGTGAACCAGCGGAAAGACGAGGAGGAATAAGCCGGCGACTGCCGCCCAGGCGCGCCGGCCGGTCCAGAGCAGGCGGTACCACGCGATCGCTAGTAGGGGCACGAAGACGTGTGCGAGGATGTCCGAATCCGGGACGAGCGTCCGCCGGAGGTAGATCCCGGAGACGGCCAGGAGAACGCCGGCCAAAAGCGCTGCCAGCCGGGAGGTCCGATCTGAAACCAGCCCGTCACAGCACCGGTGAACGATGGCGATCCCGGCGAGCACCGCCGTCGCGCCGATCGGTGCCATCAGCGGCTGGAGGGCAAACAGGGGTCGGACGCCGAGGACACGGCTCGTCACGGCGGCGAAGCTGGTGAAAATAAAGTCCTCGGAACGAAAGCTCTCCAAGGGGATCGAACCCCTCGCGATCGTCGTCTCAGCGGTCGCGATGTAGCTAAAGCCGTCAAGCGTGGCCGGGTACGGGCTCCAGACCAGTGGGAGCGTCCGCATGGCGACGGCGAGGCTCAGAACCGCGAGCAGGCCGAGCACGAACCGGCGGCGATCCAACACATCGGCGTCGTAGGGGGGGCCCTTGAATAGTCTTCGTGGTCTTGTGGCAGGAGTGATCACAGCGGTAACAGCGTGGAAGCCCACCGGCTTTAGTCGTGGGAGGAAGCGCGTAAGCCCTGTGAAGCAATCCCCCGACTACAGCATTGCTTACTCCCCGATGGTATACAAAAATATTAGTAAAGAGTAGACATTACATTGACATATGGGGTGGGAGGTAACTCGAACGGTACGGGTTCGACTCGACGTGCCTGACGACCGCAAGAGTGACCTCCACGCCACCAATTCCAAATTCCAGTATTGTGCGAACCGAACCGCAGAGTGGGCGTGGCGCTACCCTGACAAAGAGTGCATAACCAGTAAAAACGAAGCCGAAGATGCCATCTACGACGACCTCCGCGAAGAAATCGACTACTTACACGCGAACCTCGTGCAGAAAGCTATCAAACGCGCCACCAACGACATCGATAACTGCGTTGACAGGCTTGCTGAGGGCGAGAACACCAGCAAGCCCGAATATGATACATTCAGTATCGTCTACGACAAGCGAGCGGCGACGTACTACCGCGACAAGGTAAGTCTCGCCACCGTCAACGGGCGGGTTGAATGCGAGTACGACCTGCCCGACGACCCCGAAAGCACACCACACGGTGCATACCTGCTGAACGAGGACTACTCATTTGCAACAAGCACCGTCCACTACGACACCGAAACCGACGAGTTCTACCTGCACGCGGCGATGGAACGGGAGATCGACGCGAGCAGTCCTGAGAAAGCCGAGGATTCGAGAGTCCTTGGCGTGGACTGCAACGTTGACGACCACATCGCCGTGACCTCAACAGGCGCATTCGCCGGCAACGCCGACTACTTCAACCACAAGCGCCGCGAGTTCGAAAAACGGCGTGCCAGCCTCCAACAGACGGGCACGCGAAGCGCCCACCTGACCTATCAGCGTATCGGTGACAGGTTCGGACGTTGGAGCGAGGACTACCTGCATCGGTGTTCGAAAGAACTCGTCGCGGAAGCCAAGCGCCATGACTGTACGCACATCGCGTTCGAGGACTTGGAGCAGATTCGAGAGCGCATCAGCGACGGCAAAAAATTCCAGCAGTGGGCATTCCGTGCGCTGCAGGAACAAGTCGCGTACAAAGCCGATGAACACGGCATCGTGGTTGAGACAGTTGAGCCGTCCTACACCAGCCAACAATGCTCGAGATGTGGCTGTACGCTCAAAGAAAACCGGGACGAGCAACGCTTCGCTTGCTTGGACTGTTCATACTCGGCGAACGCCGACTACAATGCGGCGAAAAACGTAGCCCGCAAACTCGCGTTGAAACTCCAGCGGGGGCAGAAGTCCCTCACTGGAGGGGCGTTCTGTCAGTACGCCCTGAAGTCAGGGGTGATGACCGTGAACGCTACTGAAGTGGCGTCCGACACACCCGTGTCGACAGAACGGGAGTCCACCGACAAGCCCACGAGTTCAGTCGTGGGTAGCTGACCGCCTGCCACAGATACGCCAACTCTCCTATCTTCGGCGTCTGTCGATTCCGCGGGATTCACCCACGGAGACACTGGTGTCGCAATTGGGCGACATACTGTGCATCCCACCCCTTCGTTTCGACGTAGTATGTGAGCGCCGCGTCAACGTATTCCTCCGAGAGGACCTCGTGGGTTGCAAGCGTGCAGAGGATGTGCGGTGTCGTGAAGAGGATATTCCGGTCGTTGAGCGCGAGGGCGACGAACAAGTAGTTCGTCGTATTAAATTCGTCCGTGATGAAGAGGTCTGCTGCTAGCTCGTTGGCCAGCCAGATACAGTCAGATTCCCCGCGATCGAGCCCATAATTGAGTGGCTCGTCGGCTCGCTCGTCGACGTCATGCGTCGTCAGATTGTGGGCTGCTTGGAGCACGAGGTCGGCAGCTGCAGCGAGGAGGTCGTCGTCTCCTGTCACGTCAGTGACTTCGCCGAGGACACTCGTGGGTGCATGAACGTCGTACGCACTTAGGAGTGCTTTGAGTGGGTCCTCGCCAGAGGGGGCCTGCGCTCGCCCGTCAACGACCGGGGTGGCGAGATTCAATAGCACGTTGGTGTCGGCGACAGCAACGACGCGCTCGGCCATCGTTAGGCGCGTGACTCGTCATCTAATGTGTCGGACGACCGCGACCCCGTCCATTCGGCGACTTCGCCGTCGTAGAACGTATCGTCGCCGGGGAGGTCATCCTTGAGTGTAGGTACCGCAGGTGTCCGGTCGATCGACTCTCGGAGGAGTTTCAGTCGCATCGCCTCTTCACGACCGAGGATTGCTTCGACGGCGTCGTAATCGACCTGGCCGTTATAGTAAGCGTCGCTCAGTCGGCGGCGGAACTCTTCGTCGGTTGCGAGCTCCTCGAGTTCGTCTTCGAGGGCATCGATGAGGAGGCGCGTTCGAGAGATATTGAGGATTTCAACGACGCTGTCGGCACGCTCGATGAGAGACGTTGGAGCGTTGAAATCGACGCGTGTTTTCTCTCCGGCCATGTTTATGTGTAGATTCTACACATGCTTATTTGTTACGAGAGAAGCCGCCACCCTCAAATGTTCTGAGAATCGTATCGCATCCCCGTGCAGTCTTGCGATTAGTCTCTTAGCTAAAGACGCATGCCGGGATAACTTTTGTAGGCTAAGTCCTCGTCATCAAGGAGTGATCGAAGGGAGCGAGTAGACCCCGAGGAAGTGGGGGTCTCATCGAACTGATGGGATCCCGTGTTGGATACCGCATCGGAGCCGACTACGGCGTTGCTGGCAACGCACATGACATACTCAGCTTCGTGGTCAGTAGAATACGGTGCTACCAAAGAACTATATTCCTCTACCGTTGCTTTGTTGTATCACCAATCGAGATCCACCAGCGGAATTTGCGGACGTGAATGACGCAGTTGGAGACGACTGGGAGGCTGAAACGACGCCTTATGAGCGCATCCGTCACGTCATTGCGCATACCTACAGCCCTGTCTCGGCTGATGCAGTTGCTGACGACGCACGAACCGCTCCAAAAACTGCTCGCAAACATCTGAACACGCTCACAGAGGAGGGCTTCGTCGAAACGGAGCCTGGCGAACACGGTGGCACGCTGTATCGCCGCTCGCCTGCGTCGCTGGTCGTCGAGCAAGCTGCGGACATCCTCGAACGCGTCTCTACTGATGAACTCGTCGCGCGGATCCGGGCGATGCGCGAGCAACTCACAGAATATCAGTCCGAATTCGGCGTCGAGTCACCGGAAGAACTGGCTGTCGATCAGACGAATCAGGCACT
>JAQCNR010000051.1 GCA_028274925.1 Halovenus sp. | reverse complement strand
CGGAGGATATTCAGAATCTCGCGGTCGAGGTCGTCCATCGAGATGTGTAGCTTCATCGGGACCCTACTTCAACGCTACGAATTTCGTAACTGCCCTTCGAAAGCAATCCTTATGAGCCGGAGTTTCGTACGCATCTCGTAATGACTGATGCGTACGTCGCGATCGAAGGCGAGCGTGTAATCGAGGCTCGTGCGCGTTCTCCGGGCACGACACGCGGTGAACTAGTGTTCACGACCGCCTACACAGGATACGAGGAGAGTTTGACTGACCCAAGCTACGAGGAACAGCTGCTGACCTTTTCCTATCCGCTAATCGGTAACTACGGCGTCCGCGAGGAACGGTTCGAGTCTGACCGGGTGCATCCGCGGGGTGTCCTCGCTCGTGAGATGACCGACGACGTCGCCGAATGGCTGCAGGAAGAGGGCGTCCCGGCCGTCGACCACCTCGACACCCGCGAAATCGTCACCGAAATTCGTGACGAGGGGGCGATGAAATGCGGTATCGCCGCTGGCCCCGACGCCACCGAGGAAGACGCACTCGAGGAACTCGCCCAGTGCAAGCACATGTCCGACCACACCGACATCGGCTCTCAGGTGTCGGTTCGAGAGCCAACCGTCCACAACGAGGGCGGCGATGGTGCGGATGTGGCACTCATCGACTGCGGTGCGAAAGGCTCGATCATCGACTCGCTGGTCGAACGCGACGCTGTTGTCCACCAGCTTCCCTACGACGCCACCGAAGCGGAAGTCGACGCAGTCGACCCCGACCTGCTGTTCATCTCCAACGGCCCCGGCGACCCGGAGAACTTCGAGCAGGCCGGCGAGATTGTCGACAGTTACGTCGGCGACGTTCCGCTCGCGGGTATCTGTCTCGGCCAGCAGGTCGTTGCCAACGCCCTCGGTGGGCGGACCGAGAAGATGGAGTTCGGGCACCGCGGCGTCAACCAGCCAGTGCGTGACCTGCGAACCGATAAGGTGGTCATGACGACCCAGAACCACGGCTACACCGTTGCCGACCCGGGCGAGAAACTCGAAGTCACCCAGCGAAACGTCAACGACGAGACGCCTGAAGGACTGGACAACGACGACCTCGGCATCATCACCCGCCAGTACCACCCCGAAGCAAATCCTGGTCCGCACGATTCGCTGTCCTTTTTCGACGACGTGCTCGAACTCGCCGAGCAGTAACTCCGGCCGCAGTTGCTTTGTCTCTCTGTCGTGAACCTCTTCGTATGTACGACGAGATTTTCGTCCCGACTGACGGTTCCGATGGCGTCAAACAAGCGCTCGACCACGCCGCCGCCATCGCGGACAAATTCGACGCGAGAATTCACACGCTTTACGTCGTCCAGACAGCCGAGGCCAGCGAGACGCTCGACGAGGAGTTTGCGAACACGCTCGACAGAGTTGAACAGGCCGGCCAGCAGGCTGTCGAGACTGCTCGCGAGCACACTCGGCAGGCAGGCCACGATATCGAGACAACGGTTCAGGAAGGCGTTCCGGAAGAAGCAATTCGGAACTACATCGATGACCACGACATCGACCTCGTGGTGATGGCGACCGAAGGGCGAACTGGCGATGCTCGTGAGATGCTCGGCAGTGTTACCGAAGACGTCGTGCGTTCGACAGCCGTCCCCGTACTGACGGTCAACGTCGGCTGAGTCAGGCCAGCAACTCGACCAGTCGGACGGTCACGAGCGACTCGATAATCGCCGCACAGGCGAGTGTCACCCACGCCAGCGCGACGACGAGGCCAGCCTGCCGCCACTCCCTGTTGTCCAGATACCGGCCGTGGTGACCGACTAACACCGCCAGTCCCCGGGCAACGAGTCTGAAACTGACCGCCCCCGCGAGTGCGACCCCCAGCAGTTTCACGAGGCCGTGGGGAACGACGGCGACCACTGCCAGCCCTGGACTGATTGTTCCAATCGAGGAGCCAAAGAAGATGCCGACGACGACACCCTGTGCGATTAATCCAAGCGCCGTCGCCAGCCCCAGCGTGACGGCACCGACGACAAGCACTGAGAGCATCTCGGTGTCGGCGCGCAACAGCGCCAGCACGGGCTGGTCCTGGCTGAGCGTCGAACTCGCGAGTTCAGTGAACGGCAACCGTGCGAGTCGGCCAGTCCCGACTGTCTGTGAGATTACGCCAGCAACGACCGAACAGCAGACCAGCAGCGCCGAAAAGAAGGCGTACGGCAGATGTACCGCAATACCATTTCTGAGGTCTCGACGGAGTCTCCCGAGCAGCGACCCCGCCGGGGGTTCGCTGTCTCGGAGCGCCATCGCCTCAGGCGTACCGTTCGAGCGCAGGGTCGTCGAGCTCTTCGAGAACCGCTGCAGCCGTCTCGTCGAGCAGTGCTTGGCCGTCGGCGCTGGCCGACCGGCCCACGCCTTCGCCAGTTTCGATGTAGCCGGCGGTTTCGAGCTGCTGGAGCGCGGTCCGGATTACGTTGCCGGAGCCGTCAGCACTGTGTTTTGGTCGCACTTTGTAGCGGTTCGACCCCTGTTTGCTGCCGCCGTACTCGGTCTGGAGCGCGCCAACGCCGACCGGTCCGTCGATAGCGACCTTTCGGAGCAGACTCGCCGCTCGGCGAATCCAGAAGTCGTCCTGTTCGGGTGGGAGCTCTC
>JAQCNR010000046.1 GCA_028274925.1 Halovenus sp. | reverse complement strand
GGTCACCTCCAGTCTCGCCTTTCGTGTCTCGATGCGGTCGTGAGTGATTTCGATAGCGCCTGCTGGAAGCGGACCGAGCGCGACAAATCGAAGCTGAGTGGTCTCGTACGGTGACAGCGAGAGCGCGAAGGTTCCGTCGAGCCCGCTGCTGTTCTGCAGGAGCACCCGCCCACCAACCTGCAGACGTGAGACTGTTGTGCCCGCAGGCGGGTCAATCTCGACGGTGGGCCGAGTTGCACGCTGGGGGAGCGTGACTGTTCGGTTGCCAGCGAGGGCTGGCGTGAGTGTTGTCTCAGTCCGTCGTTCGACGAGAACCAGTCGCTCGATAGTTGCCCCGCCAGAGGGGGTTCCGGACTCGACGAGAGTGGTCGAGTCGAGAGTGATCCGGATATCGTGGTCCTCAGCCGCGCCGTAGTGAGTCCTCAGGTCGGCGCGGTCGAACGTCGCGAGTGCCGGTGCGTCGAGTACGTTCGCTCGACGGGTCACGTTCGCGCTCGGCGCAGTCAACTGCTCGGACAGCGAGACGGCCGTACGCTGCTCCACCACCGGACGGTCAGCACTCGACAGTGCCGAATCTGCCGCGCCAACACCGAAGACGAGCACGCCAGTCAACAGGACCAGCGCAATCGCAACCGCGGGAAGTTCGGTCTGTGCTCTCATTCGTGGATGGTAACTGTGCGGTTTTCGGTGGGACCGCGAACCCGTACTGTGAGGTCGGTACCACTTCGCCAGGTCGCGTTGGTGACTGTCGTTCCCGGCGGCAGCGAGAGTGCGAGTTCGCCACCGATACGCCGGTCAGGATGGCGCAGGCGCAGGCTGTCGCCGGCCAGTTCGAGTTCGTACTGGTGATTGCGAATCGTCGGCGGGAGGTCGACAGTCCGGTTCGAGTCGACAGTTCCGTTGGCTTCAGGAACGGACTGTTCAATTGACTCACCCGCAGTCGCGAGGACTCGCTCACCGAGTTCTGCGCCCGCAGTCGAGCGGTACTCTGGAACGACACCGCCCAGCAGAATCGTCGTCATTCCGGCGATGTAGAGGACGGCGATACTGATCGTGAGCGTCTTCGAGATGACTGGCGTCATCGCACGCTCGTCAGCCATTGGACACCTCCAGATTGAGGTCGTGAACGACGAGATAACCCTGTCGGAGGCCGGGGTAGGCAGCGACAACGCTCGTGTGCTCGTCGCCCGCGAACGACCGCGTCGTGACGCGTGCCCCCTGCGCTGTGAAGTATCGGCGGAACGGGGCCGGGGTGGTCGTCTCGATTGCCACGGAAAAGTTCGCAGTGCCGAGGGCTCGGCGGTCGTGTGAGACGTTCGTCCGGACGGTTGCGGTGACGCCACTGCCGCCGCTAATCGAGCGTCGGTCCGTGCCGATAGCCGGCGCGCCGACTGCGAGCACAGCGTTGGAAGTGGAGTGGGCAACCGACGGCGGGTCGGCGAGGACTGCACTGCCGCCGCCGTCCCGAACGATTGCACCGGCGAGCGCAACGACACGTCCGCCATCGTGGTCGTAGACCACCGCGCCAACGTCGACGGTTTCGGCCACGGTCCCGTTCGAGATGATTCGCAGCGTTCGGTTCGCAGTTCGGATGGTCCCTTCACTGAACGTGATATCGTAGCTCGCCGTGCCGGTTTGTTCGGCACCGGCAAGCGCGCGGTCGAAGCCGTCTGCGACGCGCTGTGCGTCGGCAGTGGCAGTCTGTGCGTCGACGAGTGTGCCGACGCCAGCAGTCAGTGTTCCAAGCGCGAGCACGGCGACGCCGAGCATCAGCGCCACCCCGACGACGTGTGACTGTGCGCGCATCAGGCCACCCCCACGCCGGCAAACACCAGATAAGTGATCACGACCAGCGCTCCCGAGTGCAGCAATGCCTCGTACAGACCACGGCTGGCGACGCCAGCGAACCAGCCACAGGCCAACACGGTTGCCTGTGCGATGAGGTAAAACCGGAACTGGTCACGGGCCGGGTCGACCGCCTGCGGGTCGAGTGTCATCTGGGCCGAGGAGCCAGCCACACCCGACAACTGTGAAAAGCTGTCGAGCACGGTCAGGTTGACTGCGATGATGATACCGACGACCAGCAGCGCAGTCGTCCACCCGACTGCCGAGTAGACCAGCATCCGCGAGCGGAGTGTCTTGCGCTCGTGATAGAGTCGGCCAATCTCGGTCTCCAGCGTCTCGAAGACGTTCTCGGTATCACTGCCGGATTCGAGTGCGCCGACAACCAGACCGACGGTCTGTGAGGACAGCGGTGTCCCAACTCGCTCGACAAAGCGGTCCAGCGCCGCTGCCCGGACGTCTTCGTCATCGGTCCCCGTCGTCAAATTGAGATTGAACGCGAGCGCTTCGACATCTGGCTGCAGTGGGCCAAGATTAACGTCACGGGCGACACGCTGGACAGCGTCAGGAAACGGCCGCCCCAGACTGACGTGTCCAGAGACGGCGTGAACGAAATC
>JAQCNR010000030.1 GCA_028274925.1 Halovenus sp. | reverse complement strand
ATCGCCGACGGGTTCAACGAGCAGAGCGACAGCATCACCGTCTCGGTCTCTGCGGAGGGTGACTACGGCGAGGTGTGGAACCAGACCCAACAGGCCCAGACAGCCGGCGACCCGCCGGCAGTGGTCCACCTGAACGCGGTCAGTACACTTCCTGCGTGGGCGGAGGAGGTGGTCGTCCCCGCCGAGGATCTCATCGGCACCCAGATCGACCGCAGCAGTTTCGTCGACGCCGTCAGCGGATACTATGTCATCGACGACACGCTGCTCGGGTTGCCCTTCGGCGTTTCCTCTGTGGCGTGTAGCTACAACCGGACGGCGTTCGAGGAAGCGGGCCTGGACGCCCACCCCGACGACGTCCAGCTGGCCACGTTTGACGACTGGATGCAGGCCGCAGACGCGGTCGTCTCGGAGACGGACATCGAGTACGGAGTCACATGGCCCCAGATCGGGTGGTTCTACGAGACGTACTTCTCGCTCCTCGGACAGAACTTCATCAACAACGACAACGGGCGGTCGGGCCCCGCGACCGAGTCATACTACGACACACAGGCCGCGAGGCGCATCTACGAGTGGAACAAGGAGATGTACGAACAGGACTACTACCAGCTCACGGAGGCCTGGGGCGACGCGCGCCAGTCGTTCCTCAACCAGCAGTCCGCGGTGCAGCTCGACTCCTCTGCGGCGCTTGCGGCTCTTTCCGACGGCGCCTCCGAGGCCGGGTTCGAAACCGGCGTCGGACAGGTGCCCGCGTACAGTTCCGACGAGCGGGAAGGGAAGATCATCGGCGGCGGTGCGCTGTTCGTCCCGGATGGGATCGAAGGGCCGGCACTCGAGGCCGCGGCGGAGTTCATGCTGTGGATGGCACAACCCCAGCAGCAGGCCTACTGGCACATGGCGACGGGCTACTACCCAGCCCGTCCGGACGCTGTCGAAATCGCCGAAGAGGCGGGCTTTTACGAGGATTCGCCCCAGTTCCGGCGGGCCTACGAACAGTTCACCGGCAGAGCCGAGACGGTGGCCACGGCCGGGGCGTTCACCTACGACCACGGCGAGATCCGCTCGGAGATCGTCAACGGTCTCGACAGGATGTACGGCGGTGCTTCGGTCGACGACGCCCTCTCGTCGACGAAATCGAACATCGACAGCGTGCTGGAACGGGCAAGCGAGGCCGACCCAAGGTAGATGTCAGCAATTGACACTCGACTCCAGGTGTTTTCGAGCAAGTGGCAGGCGGCACTACTGCTGTTTCCGACGCTCGCGCTGATCACGGTCTTCCTCTACTACCCGTTTCTCGAGACCGTCCAGCTCAGCTTCTACCGGATTCGCGTCTTGGGTAACCAGCAGTGGGTCGGTCTCGACCACTATGCCGAGCTGTTCGCTTCCGCGGAGTACCGCAACAGCCTCTTCGTCACCGGAGTGTTCACCGTGGTAACCGTGACGGCTTCGCTGTTCCTGTCGCTCGTCATCTCGTTTCTGATCCACGAGGCCGACAGCCTGACGAACTTCTACCTGGTCAGTCTCATCTGGCCGTACGCGATGCCGCTGGCGGTCGCGGCTATCGTGCTCAACTTCATCATCAACCCACAGCTCGGGATCGCGACCTGGGCGCTCGACACCGCCTTCGGTCTCGAGTTCAACTGGAACACCGACGGCACGCTCGCGCTCGCTGCGGTCATCCTCGCGGCCGTCTGGCAGGGACTGGGGTACAGCATCATCTTCATGACGGCCGCACTCGGTCAGATCCCGGACTCGGTCACCGAAGCGGCCGAACTCGACGGGGTGAGCCCGCTCGGCCGGCTCTTCCGCATCTATGTTCCCCTCATTTCGCCGGTGCTCGTCTTCCTGATCGTTCTCCAGACGATCGGCGCCTTCTTCGGTGGCTTCGCGCTCGTTGATCTGCTGACCAGCGGAGGGCCCAACAACGCAACGAACGTTCTGATGTTCAACCTCTACCAGGACGCGTTCTCGAACTCACGGTTCGGATACGCCGCCGCGCAGTCGGTGTTGCTGTTCGGCTTCGTGGCAGTACTGATGTACGTCCAGTTGAAGGTCACCGACCGCTACGCGTACTACGGGGGTGCCTGATGGCGGTTCCCCCGTAACGACTCGGCGGGCAGCTCCGAGCGACGTTCTCGGGCCTCCCACGTCGCTACACACTCCTGGTCCACGGGACGCTGTGGACGATTCTGCTCGTCATCATCGCACCGATCGCCCTCACAGCGGTGTTCAGCACGCAGACGACGACCCAGGTCTACCAGATCACGAACATCCTGCCCGGAACACAACTCGTCGAGAACTACACAGCCGTCCTCTTCGGGTACGATTTTCTGCAGTACATGACGAATTCGCTGATAATGACGACCGTCGTCATCGTCGGGAAGCTGTCAGTATCGCTGCTGGCCGCGACCGCGCTCGTCT
>JAQCNR010000023.1 GCA_028274925.1 Halovenus sp. | reverse complement strand
CGCTCGTCTTTGATTCGGGAGAGCTGCTGGAACGACGACCGCAGTGTGCCCTCGCCGGCCTCGTAGGCACGGCGCTCTATCTCTCGGGAGATGAGAACCAACAGCAGTTTCTCGGTGTTGGACTCGGGATAGCCCCGCAGTGAGAACCGCACGTCGGTCAGGCCGTCGATGACTGCCGGGACAATCGTCTCGTCGAGCGACCGCGTCCCAGTTTTGTACAAATCCGAGTTGACCATCAAAATTGCGTCGTGAAGCGCATCCAGCGGCGATTCAGCGACCACCTCACCGTCTTCGAGCAACAGCACAGTGTTCTCTGGATACTCGTCGATAGTCGTTTCGTCGACGCCGACTGCTTGCTTGGCGAAGAGGTTCTCGACCATGCGCTGGAACGGTTCTGGCTGTGTCCGGTTCGCGACCACGAGTTCGCGTGTCGCGCCCTCCGGTATCGAGAGAAACCGTTCCAGAGACATCTGTACTGGATGGCCATATCGTACCGAGGGGTTTGAATGTGCCGGCAGTTATCAACGGTAATTCCTTGCCGGTCGGTCAAGCTACAGGTTCAACTCTTGTTCGGGTGTTTCCTGTACGAACATATCACGCTCGGATGACGCAGTAAACGTCGTAATATCGGCCGGCTCAGTACAGCAGTGCGTCGTCAGATTCGACCATGTACAGCGTCCGCGCGGCGATGTTGACGGCGTGGTCGCCGACCCGTTCGAGGTCACGGATGGTCAACAGCAGTCGGTAGACATCCTGCATCGTCCGCTGAATTTGTTCTTCGTCGTCGATATCCTGCTGTTCGATCAGTTCCCGGACCACCAGTTCCGAGGCGTTCTCACAGAGGTCGTCGATTTCGTCGTCGCGCTCGGCAATCTCGAAACAGGCCTCGGGGTCCTCGGCGGCGTAGGCGTCCATCGCCTCCCCGACCATCTCGATTGTCTTCGAGCCGATTGCCTGAATATCGACTTCGGGGAAGGTGTCCTTCTGGGCGTCGAGTGAGTAGTCGCCGAGATTCGTTGCGAGGTCGGCGATGCGTTCGAGGTCGGTGATGATCTTGAACGAGGCTGCAATAAACCGGAGGTCACCGGCCACGGGTTGCTGGAGCGCAATCAGGTCGATACACTCCTGTTCGAGTTCGAGATACATCTCGTTGATCTCGTGGTCGCCCTCGATGACTTCCCACCCGAGGTCGTCGTCTTTCTCCTGCAGGGCGTCGAGGCCCATCTGCAGGCGCTCGATGACGAGTTCGCTCATGTAGAGGACGTCCTCGGAGAGTTTGTCGAGGCGCTGTTGATATTCATCTCTGGGCATACACGAACGAAGATGCTCGCCCGATTTGTAGCTTGTGTGTCTCACGAAGGCGGCCAGTCGCCGACACGGCGGCGGTCTGGGTAATTGTGAGTCGTTAGCTTCACGATAGATTTAACTAATTTTGCTGGAAAGAATACCTCGTGTCACAGACAAACGTATCGACACCGGTGGCCACGGCGGTGTTCGTCGGCTCGGCCATCCTTATTGGGGCGCCAGTCACGTACGCGGTGGTGACAGTCGTCCTCAACGCCGTGTTCTTGGCGCTCGACGTGGTTGCTGTCCCGCTCACGGTCGGGTCCGGGCCGTTCGCAGCAGCGCTTTCTGTCGCTGCCGTCGTGGTTGTGGCGTGGCTCTGGATGCGGATTTCCTACGAAGTTGCTCAACTCCGCCTCTACGGCGTCGGGGGGCTCTCGCGGGGTTCGCGGGCGGGCACGCTGGCTCGGTATCTCGTGCTGTGGGGTGTCATCTTGGCCGTCTTCGCGTCTATTGCAGCGTTTGGCGTGCTCTGGACGCTGGCACTCGTCTCCTCGCCGTCGCCCGCTGCACTTGCTGGGTCTGCCCTCACAGTCGCCTGCTTCTGGGCATTCGCACGTAGCGTGCGCGCGTTCCGCGACGGATGGGCTAAATCAGGGTAGTTCAGTCCTCGAGTAATCCCTTCGTCCGGCGGTGTCGGTACCGGAAGAAGGGCTCGAAGCCGACTTTTCCGAAGGGGCCAACTGCGCGCCCGAGTGCGCCGAAGGGGAACTCGTAGACGACGCGGTCACGAATGATTGTGCCGTCGCCATCGGCGAAAAACATGTGCGTGTGTTCCCACTCGGTAAAGGGGCCGTCTTCCATCACGTCGGTGAAATAGGCCGAGCCGTCGTCTTCTTGTCGGTCGGTTATCACAGATGTCCAGCCCTGTCGCGGGCCGACACCCAGCGGTCGAACAGACGACTGGATTTCCGCCCCAGTCTTGAGTACGTCGGGGTTGGCTTCGCCGTCCGGTCCACGGACCGACTCGATTTCGAGATTCATCCACTCGGGAGTCAGGTCAACGAGTCCGGATTCAGTCGAGTGAAAGTCCCAGACCTCGTCGAACGGCGCGTCGACACGGACCGACCGCTCGTAGGTTACCATACAGAGTGTTGGCGGCCGGGGCCAAAAACGCGTTCGACTCAGGGCCAGATCCCGCCCTCTTCGGCCGCCCGCATGACCCGCTTGAGCGCGACGACGTACATCGCCGTCCGCAGCGTCGTCACGTCGCGGTCCTCGTAGGCCGAAATCATCGAGTCGAACGCCTCGGTAATGTACCGTTCGAGTTCGTCGTTGACCCGCTGCTCGGTCCAGGAGAACCGCTGGCGGTTCTGCACCCACTCGAAGTACGACAC
Organism: Halovenus sp.; assembly: GCA_028274925.1. Lineage (GTDB taxonomy): Archaea > Halobacteriota > Halobacteria > Halobacteriales > Haloarculaceae > Halovenus. The sequence continues at coordinate 2,540 of JAQCNR010000023.1, read as the reverse complement.
CGTCACCCCGCCGGCGTTGGCGAGGATATCGGGAATCACGTAGATGTCGCGCTCGGCCAGAATCTCGTCGGCCTCGGGCGTCAGCGGGCCGTTGGCGGCCTCGGCAATCAGCTCTGCACCCACGTCCTCCGCGAGCGTCGCGTCGATGGCGTTCTCCAAGGCAGCCGGCACCAGCACATCTACGTCCATCGTCAACAACTCCTCGTTGCTAATCTCCTCTGTCGCGCCGTCGAATCCCGACAGTGCTCCCGTTTCGGTCTTGTGGGCTTTCGCTGCCGACACGTCGAGACCGTCGGGATTGTAGACCCCGCCCCGTGAGTCCGAGGCGGCCACAACGTTCGCGCCGAGTTCGTCGATCAACCGGGCTGCGACTGACCCCGCGTTACCGAAGCCTTGGACCGCAACTGTCGCGTCTTCCATCTCCCAGTCGAACTCCTCGAAGGCTTCGCGGACGACCAGCATCACCGACCGCCCAGTCGCTTCGACCCGCCCTCTGCTCCCGCCACTCTCGATTGCTTTCCCGGTGACGACGCCCGGTTCGGTCGTCCCTTCCAGTGTCTCGTAGGTGTCCTTGAACCAGTTCATCTCCCGCTGGCCGGTGTTGACATCCGGCGCTGGGATGTCGCGATTCTCGCCGACGAGCGGTCTGAGTTCCTTGGCATAGGCCCGAGTGAGTCGTTCGAGTTCCGCGTCAGAGTACGCCGAGGGGTCGACCTTGATTCCGCCTTTTCCACCACCGTAGGGCACGTTCACCGCGGCACACTTGTAGACCATCCAGCCCGAGAGTGCTTTTACCTCTGCGCGGGTGACGCCGGGATGGTATCGGATACCGCCCTTGTATGGCCCACGGTCCCCGTTGAACTGCGCGCGGTAGGCCTCGAACACCCCGATGGTGCCGTCGTCGAGTTCGACCGAGAGGTTGAGATCCAGCACTCGTTCGGGATTGCTCAGCCGGTCGATTACGTCATCGTCGACGTCGAGTTCCGCCGCTGCCTGTTGGACCTGCTGTTGCAGGCTCTCGAATGGGTTCGCCTCGTTGCTCATTACCGTCTAATCACTGAGGAGGCATAAATGATTGACGGCACCCTCACTCTTCGACGACAATCCCGGCGGCCTCGGCGCGTTCGAGCACCTGCTCAGCCTGCTCGATGAGCGGCGCGTCGATCATCTCGCCATCGACGGTAACAACACCTCGGCCCGCTTTCTCGGCCTCTTTGCTTGCGGTCAGCACACGACGCGCCCACTCGATTCGCTCTTCACTGGGTGTGAAGCTCTCGTTGACGACCGACACCTGCCCGGGATGAATTGCCATCTTGCCGTCGAACCCAAACTGGAGGGCGCGCTCGGTTTCCGAGCGAAGATACGCCTCACGCTCGAAATCGGTCACCAGCGTATCGATAGCGTCGACGCCGGCCGCGCTGGACGCGAGCACAACTCGCTGGCGCGCGTAGCTAATTTCGTCGCCGTCGTCGGTCCGAGTCGCGCCGATGTCGGCCGAGAGGTCCTCGGCCCCAAACAGCAGGGCGTCGACACCTGACTCCTCAGCGATTGCTGCTGCGTCGAGCACACCCGCTGCCGTTTCGAGCAACGCGAGTATTGGCCACTCGACGCCCTCGTCGGCGAGGGCGTCTCGAAGTCGTCCGACGTCTTCTGGACCAGACACCTTTGGGAGCATGACGCTGTCGACGCCGTCCGCGCCCACGAGTGCGTTGAGGTCAGCCGCTCCGACGCTGTCGAGTGGGTTGATCCGGACGCACAGTTCGCAGTCGGCGTCGATTGCGTCGAGCACCGACCGCACTGTCTCACGGGCCTGTTCTTTCGCCGCTGGCGCGACAGCGTCCTCCAGGTCGAACACCACGACATCCGCGCTGCTGGTTGGCGCTTTCCGTAGGAGGTCCGCCTGGTCGCCCGGCGAGAACAGGACGCTTCTACGAGCCATACGTCCGCTTCGCCCGCACTCCACAAAAAACCGTCCGACAGGAAAGATAAGAGTCTGCAGGCCCAAGACCGGCTAATGGCCGAGTCTCCAGACCGGTTCGTCGCGACAACAGCGTTGCGCGACGGCCAGCCTGCGCCCGAGGAGTGGGGTCCACTCACGGGCGACGTGCCGTGGATTTCCCAGTTCTCGGCACGACTCCCCGGCGCTGACCGTGAGGTTGCAGTTCTCACTACTGGGCCGGGGGCGACGGAGACACAGCAGACCACCTTCGAGCGCGCGCGGTCGGCGTGGCTTGGGGCCGAGCACGCTGCTGGTCTCGTATCGGTACTCGCCCACGGCGACAGCCCGCGGCCGTGGCTCGCGGTTGACCCGTGGTCGCCGTTGCCCACAGAGAGCCGCCCGCCGACAACCGTTCGCGCTGTTCTCATCGACCTCGCGGAGGGCGTCTGGCAGATCGAATCCGCCGACTGGTGCCCGCCGACTCGCGCGCAGTTTCGGTTTGCTCCGGAGACGGGCCGCGCAGCCGTCTGCTGGCCGCTGGCTGACACTGGCGGTCCAAGCGGTGTGGAACGCGTTGCTGCCGTTGGATACGAACTGCTGA
>JAQCNR010000010.1 GCA_028274925.1 Halovenus sp. | reverse complement strand
GTCGAGAACGACCTCGCGCAATTTAACCGCGCTATCGACGTCGAAGATGTGCTCGAAGCGCCGACAGTGAGTGCACCGTTTGGCCTGTACGACTGCTCGCCGATGAGCGACGGCGCTGCCGCCGCCGTGCTGATGAGCGAGGACTTCGTACAGGACCAGGGCATCGAGACAGACGTGAAGATTACCGGCGTCGGACAGGGTTCGGACTCGCTGGCCCTGCAGGACCGTGTCTCGATTCCGCGGACGCCTGCGGCAGTCGAGGCTGGTGAGACTGCCTACGACGACGCCGGCGTTGGACCAGACGATATCGACGTCGCCGAGGTCCACGACTGCTTTACCATCGCCGAAGCGCTCGCGCTAGAGTCACTCGGCTTCTACGAGCCCGGAGAGGGGATTACTGCAGCGCGGGAGGGTGAGACGACCATCGACGGCGACCTGCCGGTGAATCTCTCCGGTGGGCTGAAGGCCAAAGGCCATCCAGTCGGTGCAACAGGCTGTGCACAGATTTCGGAACTGACCAAACTCCTGCGCGGTGACCACGTCAACAGCGACGCAGTCTCCGACGCGGAGGTTGGACTGACACACAATGCGGGTGGCACAGTCGCAAGCTGTGTCGTCCACATTCTCGAGGAGGTGGACGCATGACGGAACCACGCGACGAGGGATACGACGACTTCCTCGACGCAATCGAGGAGGGCGAACCGTATTATCTCGAAGGCCCAGAAGGCGACGGCTCGCTACCGCCAAAACGAATCGACCCGGCGACTGGCTCGCAGGAACTCACGGAAGCACCGCTTCCGGATACCGGCGAGATTGAAACGTACACCCAGACACACGTTGCAGCGCCAGATTTCGCCGACGACGCGCCGTTCGTCGTCGCTGTCGTCGACTTCGGCCCGGTGAGTGTAACTGGGCAGATCCGGGGAATGGAACCCAGCGAAGTCGAGGCCGGGCAAGAGGTTACGATCGGTGTCGACCGCACCGAAACCACGGACGACCGTCTCGTGGTCTTCGAGCCAGCCTGACCGGCGCAATCACCTTTTTTGGGACGTGGGCGTACCGCGCTTAGGGAATCGAAACGGTGTGTTCGAGTCGTCCAACGCCTTCGATTTCGACAGTCACGGTGTCCCCGTCAGCAAGCGGACCAACGCCCTCGGGTGTGCCTGTTGCGATCACGTCTCCCGGTTCGAGAGTGAGGTGCTCGGTGATTTCGGCGATTAACTCCGGAATCGGGAAGATGAGATGGTCCCGGGAGGACGACTGGCGTTGGTCGCCGTTGACCCACAGTTCGACGCTCGCGTCTTCGGGAACGTGCTGCGTATCGGCAACAACCGGGCCTATCGGCGCAGCGTTGTCGAACGCCTTCCCGCGCACCCAGTTCTGCTCTTGGCGCTGGTCGTCTCTGTTCGAGAGGTCGACAACACAGGTGTATCCCGACACGACAGCCATCGCGTCCTCGGGTTCGACGTTTCGACACTGCTGCCCGACGACGACACCTAATTCGGCTTCGTAATCGATTCGGTCCTTGTCAGCAGGCAGCGACACGTTACTCCCGTGGCTCGTCACTGTATTCGGTGGCTTCAGGAACAAAAGTGGGCGGTCCGGCACGTCTGAGCCCATCTCGTCGGCGTGGTCGGCGTAGTTCCGCCCGATACAGACGACTTTCGAGGGGTCGACCGGCGGCAGAATCTCGACCGATTCCGGGTCGTAGGTTTCACCGCCGAAGGCGACGAGGCCCCCCGCCCCGGCCGTTGCTGTGTCTGCCGTGTTTCCGTCCTCGTCGAGCCACTGTCCGGTCCGCACGCTCCCCGATGGGTCGCGGAATCTGACGCGTTTCATACTCGTCGGTTCAGCCGGCTGAAAATAAGGTGTTGTGGTTAGGCAATGTCGCGGCTGGTGTCGATGGACACCTCTTCGACGAGGTCGAGTTTGATCGTATCCGAGGGGGCTCGCCCGCCGCGGAACTTCGGAATCGACATCCGATTTTCGACTTCGTCGCCGCTGATGCTCGTCTCGAGATGGAAGACAACGTCAGCGAAATGCTCGGTCGTATCTCGCAGCGGTGGCACATCTCGTCCTTCGAGACAGTGCATGATGGCGAGACTGTTGGTGTTGAAGATGTGATTCTGGAGGTCGTTCATGAACGAGCGGAATCGCGAGGGTGGCTCCTGCGATTCGAGGACATCCAGTGGGTCGACAATGAGATTCGAGGTTTCGGGCAGCGCGCTGATTAGTTTGCTCGCGTTGTCGAGTGGTGCCTCCCCAGAAATGTGTCGAACCGTCGGGTCGCCGGTTTCAGTCGGCGTGTTTTCGATACTGTCGGTGACAGCCTCGGCCGTCCGGTTCAGCGACAGCCAGAGTGTGCCGCGGGTTGCGGTGAGTTCGTACAGGAACAACTCCGCCTGGCTCGCTGGCGACGCCGACAGGGCAACCATACTCCCTGCCGGAATGCCGCCATCGAGTTTCCTGTCGAGGACATCAATTCCTGTCCGCAACCGATCGGTCATCAGTATGTCTCCTATTCGTTACCAGCCGTTAAAGATTCCGACTCGATTATCAATAGAACAGATAGTATTTTTGAACGACCATTATTTGATACTCCGTGCAGGGGTGCAGATAGCTTCGAACCGAGGGCGAGGTTATTTTACAGGTGCTGCCAGACCCGACGCAGCCAACGCCGACCACTCGGCTCGAACCTGTGGGTCCTCCAGTGGTGCGTCGACAGAACCAACCCGCGCCAGAAGCGGTGACTCGTCTGGCCACTCGGTTACCGACGCCGAGGGAGTCTCACGGAGAATTGCGCCAAACACACGCGCCCCGAGTTCACGTGCGGTGCGGGCCGTTCGAACTGTATCTGTCACTGCAGGGGGTTGGTCCGTCGAGACGAGAGCCACTCGGTGGGCGTGACGCAGTGGTCGAACGGCGTCAGGCCCCACACCGGGCGGACAGTCGATGATGACAGGGTCGTGCCAGTCAGTCAGTCGAGTGAGCGCGTCGGCGACATTCGAGCGGTCGCCGGTAGTGAGACACCGGACACCGGGGACTGTCGGCGAACGCGCACACGCCCGTTCCAGTGAGAATCCCGCAGCGAGGCGGTCGATTCCACCGGGCTGAAGCCCATCGAGCAGATGGTGAATGTCGGGCATATCAGTGTCACAGTCGACAACAATTGGGTCGCTGCCGCGGCGGGCCAGCATCCACGCGAGTCCGACCGCAGTCGTCGTTTTCCCGCTGCCGCCTTTCCCGCCCGCGATTGCGATCATAAGGGGTGTGGTCTACGCTTCGTATTTGAACCCTCGGCCTGCTCAGTCGCGGCCGTGGCGGGTCACACAGTGTTCCAGGCCAATCAACTCGACCGGTTCGGAGTTGTCTGGTGAGTAGACAACCATCTGGCCTTTCTCCATGTACGGAACCTTCGATTCGAGGTGTGCGGGGATGTTGACCGCGCTGATAGCGTCTTCGTCGCCGAGGTTCAGCACCATGGTGGTGTTGATCTGTTTGAATACCGGGTCGGCGATATCTTGTGGGTCCTGCGTGATGAGAAACAGACCGAGTCGCTCTTTTCGGCCCTGTTTGGCAGCGTCAGTGAACTTCCCGATGACGCGCTGTGCCTGTACTGTGTCGGCGTCGGTCAGGAAGTTGTGCGCCTCGTCCATCCCGACAATGAGCGGCGTCTCCTTGATGCGGTCGTGGTCGGGGTCGTTCGACAGTTTCTGGTCGACCAGCAGCGACGACAGTGCGAGCACGACTGTCTCGGTCGCTCGGCTGTTGGCGATGTGGTACGTCGGAACGACGCTCAGCCGACCCGGGCGAACGAACTCGTGGATCATGTCGGTAATCGGCCGCGCGTCACCGTCGAAGACATCGCCGAACCCTCGCGCGCGCCGCGCCACAGCGTCGAAGGTGGCCTCGTGGACTTTTCCGCTCTCGTCGAGTTCTTCTCGCAGCGCCGGGTCGTCGAGCAAGCGCAGGAACTGGTCGTAGGTCCCACCAGAGCCGTGGCGGTCCCTGAATCGGTCCAGAAGCACATTTACCAGCGCGTTATACTGGTTTTCGTTCAGGCCACTGCCAGCGATTAACCACGGATTGTCGTGGACCATCGAGAACGGTATCGTAAACTCGACCTGCTCGGCGCGGTGGTGACCAGCCGAGTAGGTCGCTCCGCCGACCGCTGGAACGAACGCGACGGTATCGTCGTGGCCGCCGTGAGCAATGCCTTCGCTGTCGAGTTTTCGGGCCACTGCCTCGCCGTACTCGCCCTCGTCGTGCATCTGTGCGTACTCGTCCTGCGGGTCGAACTGGACGACTGCAGGTCGAACCTCGCGGTCACTCCCGCTCTCGACAGGATAGGTCCGGTCCTCGTCGAGATACTGCCGGATGATGTTCTTTGCTCCGTGGGTCTTTCCGGAGCCTGTCCCGCCAGCGACGAGGGTGTGTCTGAACACCAGCGGGTCACCGATGTCGTAAGAGTCTTTGAGCCGATAGTCGATTGTCGGCGGCGTGGCCGCAGTCTTGACTTTCTGGCCACCGACGGCGAGATGGCCGAGGAAAACGCCGTCTTCGGGCATCTTCAGGCCCGTCTTGATGTCCGTCTTTTCGGCGGCCTGTTCGATAACCGTCTCAGGTTTTGGCACGCGGTCGGTCATCCGGCGCTTCAACTCACCGCCCTCCTCGTAGAGGACGGCGACTGGCTTCAGTGAGGCCATCAGTTTGAAGT
>JAQCNR010000009.1 GCA_028274925.1 Halovenus sp. | reverse complement strand
AGTCAGACGACCCTCAGCAAGAGGAGCATATATGTGCGTGCAATCCGATATAGGTTATATGCTGGATTTTGTACAGCTCGAGGAGGATCTCGACCAAGAGGAACGAATGATCCGGGACACGGCCCGGGACTTCGTCGAAGAACACGTGAAACCGGATATCGGCCAACATTACGAGCAGGGGACGTTCCCGAAAGAGATAATCAAGGAGATGGGGGAGCTGGGCTTTTATGCACCAAATCTGGAGGGATACGGCTCACCGAACGTCTCTGAGACGGCCTACGGACTCCTGATGCAGGAACTGGAAGCCGCCGACTCTGGCGTGCGCTCGATGGCCTCAGTGCAGGGAGCACTGGTCATGTACCCAATTCACGCCTACGGCAGCGAAGCACAGAAAGAGGAGTGGTTACCGAAACTCGGCGAGGGAGACGCTGTCGGCTGTTTCGGGCTGACCGAACCCGAACACGGCTCGAACCCATCGGCGATGGAAACTCGTGCAGAGCGCTCGGAGGCCGGCTACGTACTGAACGGCTCGAAGACGTGGATCACGAACTCGCCAATTTCCGACGTTGCTGTCGTCTGGGCCCGCGACAAATCTGCTGACGACAACCCGGTGCGAGGGTTCCTCGTCGAAACCGACCGCGATGGCGTCACGACGAACAAAATTGACGACAAGCTCTCACTTCGAGCGTCGATTACTGGTGAAATCAGCCTCAACGACGTCGAAATCCCAGAAGAAAACGTCCTGCCGGGCGTCAAAGGAATGAAAGGGCCGCTGGGCTGTCTCACTCAGGCCCGCTACGGAATCGCGTGGGGCGCAATCGGTGCCGCACGAGACTGTTTCGAGGTTGCCCGCCAGTACGCAACCGACCGCGAGCAGTTCGACACGCCAATCGGCCAGTTCCAACTCCAGCAGCGCAAGTTCGCGGAGATGGCCACCCAGATTACGCTCGCGCAACTGCTTGCCTACCGACTGGCCGACCTGAAAGAAGAGGGCCGACTGACGCCACAACACGTCTCGATGGCCAAACGAAACAACGTGCGCATGGCGCGTAACCAATCTCGCATCGCTCGGGAAATCCTCGGCGGCAACGGAATCACCACCGACTACTCGCCGATGCGCCACATGCAGAACCTGGAGACTGTCTACACCTACGAAGGAACCCACGACATCCACACGCTCATCCTCGGCGAGGAACTGACTGGCTTCCAGGCGTACTTCTAACTCGACCGTTCGCTTCGAGTTTTCTGTCTCGAGCACGCTGTTTCCAGTTCGGTTCAGAACGAACGCTGCACAGAACTAAAACATTGTCTAGTATGACAGCGTTTCGACTAGTAGGACCGCGGGAGGTTCAACGTGTGTTCGGCGATGTGGTTTCGCATCATCTCTGTCGACCCGGGCGCGACCCGACCGAGGCGAGTGCCTTTCCACATCTCGATGACGCCGTAATCTCGGCTGAACCCGTTGCCGCCGTGGACCTGCACAGCAACGTCAGTAGCCTCGTGTGCGGCTTCCGACGCCCGTAGTTTCGCCATGTTCGATATTTCTGCGACTTCCTTGGGGTCGACGTTGGTATCCATCATCCACGCAGCCTTCCGGACGAGCATATTCGCGGCTTCGAGTTTCGAGTACGACTCCGCAATTGGGTGCTGGACTGCCTGATGGGCACCGATTGGCTGGTCGAAAACTTCCCGATTGCGTGCGTAGTCGGCGGCCCGCTCGAGTGCTGCGTAGCCGGTGCCGACTGCGCCTGCTGCGCCGACGAGTCGCTCCGGATTCACGGTATCGAACAGCTGATACAAGCCCATTCCTTTCGTTCCGATTATGTCTTCTTCGGCGGCTTCGTAGCCGTCCAGCGAGAGCTCGAACTGCCGTTCCGGCGTCGGGATGCCCGTGTCAAGTTCCCGGAGTTCGATGGCGTCGTCGCTCGGGTCGGCAAGGAACAGCGTAATCCCCGAGGTGCGCTTCTCGACATCGTCGAGCGGCGTGGTGCGAGCAATCAACAGCATCTTGTCGGCGCGGTCAGCACCGCTGATCCACTGTTTGCTCCCGGTGATTTCGTAGCCATCCTCCGTCTCCTCGGCGAAGGTGCTCATGTTTGGCGCGTTGTGGCCCGCGTTGGGTTCGGTCAGCGCCATGCAGAAGTTCATCTCGCCGTCTGCCAGTTTCGGGAGATACTCCGATTTCTGCTCGGCAGAGCCGTGTTTCGTGAGCGTAATCGCACCGAAGACGATGTTGACCACGAACAGCATCTCCGAGCCGAAACAGCCCTCTCGGGTTAGTTCCTCGACGATAGCCGACAGCTCTGTCACACCCATCCCTTCCCCGCCGTACTCCTGTGGCACTGTCGCCCCAAGGAACCCAACGTCGGCACACTCCTGCCAGAACTCCGTCGGTTCGCGTTTTTCGGGACCCGTCACCGCCCGCCAGTAGTCGTCGTCATACCCTGCTGCAACTTCTCGTGCTGTTTCGCGGATCATTCGTTCGGTTTCCCCTTCCCCAAAGGCTCCCGTGTCTTGTGACACCGTCATACATACTCTAACGGGCCCCCACGGGTATAAATACTACAGTGAGTGAGCTGAGATGTTGGGCGGGGAGTCACGGACAAGTCCGGACTGTTAATACTGTGCGGTGCACGGTAGAGAACGCATGACACGATACTACGAGGACTACGAAATTGGCGATACGCGAGAGTTCGGTGAGCGGACAGTGAGCAAAAAAGAGATAATCGAATTCGCCGAGAAATACGACCCTCAGCCGTTTCATACCGACGAAGAGGCGGCCAAGGACACGATGTTCAACGGGCTTGCCGCGAGTGGCTGGCACACCGCTGCCATCTGTATGCGAATGTTCGTCGAACATATGATCGACGACGCGTCGCAGGGGGCGCGTGGTGTCGACGAACTCCGCTGGATCAAGCCGGTCCGCCCGGGCGACACGCTCACTGCCGAGAGTGAAGTTGTCGACAAATATCCCGACGAGGATAATCCCTACATCGGCTACGTCGACTCCCGCCTGACCGCCTACAATCAGGACGACGAGCCGGTCATCAGCTGGATTGGACTCGGAATCATCAAACGCGAAGCGGCCGCGGAATAACACGTGGAACTTGTGGAGGCACAACTATCAAACACGCTCTCGCTCAACTACTATTATCTCGCGATGACTGCTGCCGAATCACAGTCGCGCCGCCAGACCTACAGTACGCTTTCGTGGTTCGGAGTGCTCGGCGTCGGCGCTTCACTCTCCGTGGCCGGCCAGTACTTCGAGTACTGGCTTCGAGACAACGACCCCTCGGAGTATCCACTTGTCGAACTCTTCATCGAGCATCCGGTCGAGATGCTCACCAGAAAGCCAGCGCTGATGGCACGTGAACCGGTACTGAGTATCGTTCTCTCTGGGGTCGTACTCGCGACGCTCTGTCTGCGCCTGTGGCTCTTTGCCGTTTCGGGGTACTACCGACAGTGTTGGGTCGAGTACCTACGGACGCACAGCGAGTAGTTACACCGCCTCGGTTTCGTTGGCCTGTGGCTCGCTGAGGCGGCCTTCGGTCACTCTAACGATCCGGCGCGCGAGGAAGACACAGGCAACTGCCAGCGCAATACCGGCAATGACATCGATCACCCAGTGGATGCCCAAGATCATCGTTGCCAGGACGATTCCCGTCGAGACGACAGCAGTTATGTTGAACCAGCGGGGCTGAATGTCGCGAGTCTGCCACGCGAACAACAACACGATCACCGACAGCGAGGTGTGCAGTGAGGGGAAGACGTCAGTGTTCTCCGACACGACACTCGTCAGATCGGCCGTCGACGGGTAGAACTGGTACATGAGTCCGTCGACGTGTTTGGTGACGTAAATTCGCGGCCCGACAGCGACAAAGATTGTGTAAAAGACTGCACCGGCAGCGTAGTTGAGGATGTACGCCACGAGTAATTCTTTCAGTGGTCGCATCGCCGGCGTAAGAATATAGACCACGATCGGCGCGACCAGCAGGAACGCAAACCCAAACATGTAGAAGCCCGAAAAGACGGGAATGAGAAACTCGGGCGTCGCGTTCTGGATGACTTCGACGAACAGCCCTTCAATCTGGTAGATCGCCCCGGTGATTTTGACGCCAATCTCTTCGGAAAGCCGCTGGCTCGGTCCCTGCGTGAAGCGTCGGATCACAAAAAAGACGCCGGCAAGGACGAGATACGGTGCGAGGTCAGAGAGCCGTGAGTCGTAGTTCTGGCGGGCGTTTCTGATCTGCTTGGGAGTGAGACAGACGGTACACGTAGCGATGATACCAGTAAGGACGACGACGCCAACGAGGAGGGAAACTGACAGGAACGACATACTGACCCGTTTCAAGTGGCAAATAAAATATTCTTTCGCTTCGGTATCGAGAGAAACCAGTGTGTAAGTGCCCTCAACGCACCTTGCTCCCAAAGCATATCATCGTCGTCACCGAATCGAGAGCCAATGCGACTGTCCACTACGGCACCGTCCGACGCGACAATCGATTCAGTCACGACCGAGTTCTTCAACGGGATTATCACTGCAATCCCGAACGTGCTATCTGGCATTCTCTTTCTCGTCCTGTCGTACGTCAGCATCAAATTCATTCTCGCGGTGGTGCGCGGGATACTGAACCGCGTCTACCCTGAGAGCCAGACGTTGATCGTCGACCTGCAGGTGGTCGTCGTTGGCCTGTTTCTGTGGTTCGGGGCCGCGCTTGCGCTGTTGAAAATCGTCGGCCTCGGAGAGGTCGCTGCCAGTCTCGGAACCGCTGCTGGGTTCATCGGCCTCGGTATCGCCTTTGCACTCAAGGAGATGATTGCAGATACGGTCGCTGGCGTCTACCTGCTCCGGGATGAAGACTTCAACATCGGAGACAGTGTGGATACGGCGTCGGTGTCTGGAACAATCCGCCGGATTGACCTGCGGAAAACCCGAATCGAATCTGACGACGGCGACCTGATCGTCCTCGCAAACCGTGACGTCGAAAAGAAGTGGGTGCAGAATTCCGAAAGCCGTTCCGACGAGTACTCGTAGTCGGGGTATAGAGTCAGGGCCGAATTGTGAACGAGCGAAGACTCGCGCCGCTCGTCTTCTCGGGTTCAAATCCGTCCGGATGACTTTCGCCGCTCACGTTCGTTCCCGGCAGAAAGCCAAGGGCCGGCTTTAGGGCTAAGGGTCAAATCCCAGTAAATAACATATATAACCAGAAATGGGAACCAGAGATCAGATTGAACATCTTCAAACACGCATCAAGAAACGATCAGGTCTGTCCAATGAACCGCCTGAGGACGAAAACACGTCGGCTAATACTAATGAGCGAGTGGAAGACGGAGATGTGCCAACTATCTCTGAGGATGACGCCGAAGTCCTTCTCGAATTTAGTCGACAACTGGACCTGCTTTAATCGAAGTACACCGACTATAGCCATCTCAAACTCCTCCGTCATTGCGTCTTAATGGCGGAACAGGTCGGCGGGCCGCGGGGGCGCTTGAAAATCGAGATGTTGCCGAAGAGATTGTCGTGTGGATTAACCGAGAACGCGCTCCACCTGAGTTCAGCGAAGAAACGAAACAAGACTACCGAGTTGCACTCCGTGTATTCGGGAAGCGGGTCCTCAAAATGGCTGATGATGAGGTTCCAGACTCGTTAGCATGGATACCAACAGGCACAAGCAACGCCTACGATCCCTCACCTAGTCGTGCAGATATGCTGGACTGGACGGAAGCCAAGCGAATGGCTGAGGAAGGAACAACGAATAAACGTGATAAGGCACTCATCACAGTCGCTCACGAGCT
>JAQCNR010000005.1 GCA_028274925.1 Halovenus sp. | reverse complement strand
CCAGCCACATCAAAGACTTGGTACTAAAAGAGTTGCAGAGCGTGTCATGGAAAGCGTTGGTACGAAGCGCAGGGTGCAAGAAGTGTATCCAGCACAATCCCAACCCTGTGACCCTGTAGGACGTAACTTGGATAGAGGACCTGTTGAATGTCTCGGCTATCAGGTCAGTCTCGTTATTCAAGCACCGGTGAGTTCAACTTTCTACTGGAGTACAACGTGTTCGCCCTTAGTTTGAGAAGGCGAACACCGCTTTATCAGTGATCAAATCTCTTTCACGGCGTTCTACACTGCTGATAAGTAAATCTGCGGCATACGTCCAGTTGTATAAAAATCCTAACAACGCTTCGCCTGGTACTGCTGCGAGTCGGTACTGCATACGTGCTCTCCATCTTGCACGAGCTGTGTGGAAAAGTTATATATCTATCAGATTTGCTGTTTTGAAACGGCCGAGTTCGGCCGTCTCACACCGTAAAAGTCGATCCGTTCGGTGCGCGAGCGAGCGCCTGCAGTTCCCATAGCAGTTATTTTCCGGAATTGGCATTCTCAGACCCTGTTATACGGTTTTAGAGAGCTGTGCGGAGAGTTTGCTTTCGTTCGATTGGCGGTCGGGTGACATTTACAGGGGTTCGCGCCCGTCCATATTAGTGGCAACAAAAGAAATCACTCGCCGATTGCAGCACTGACGACTTATTCGTCTTCAAGGGCGTCGTAGATATCCCGATTCGCGTTCCGGTCTTCAGTCGCGACCCGCTGAACCAACTCCGGACGGATGTCTTCCATCACCTCGTCGAGTGGAGACGCAGTGTCTGTTCCTTCTTCAGTAGCCATGTCTGAATTGATGCGCTGAACGCTGTTAGTCGTTCGGGTCCGACGAATCGCCGGTCAGTTGCGCTATGCCGTACTGGATCAGGTCGTCTCGACATTCCTCGATTACACTAGTCAAGTCCAGGTTTTCAGCGTGGGATCGGAGACATTCGACGGTTTCCCCACTATTTCTAGTACCAACAGTTCCCGAAGCGTTTTGTTGGTCTCTGGACTACATGGCAGTATGGCGAAAGCTGACGCTGGCGACTCAGACACACCCCGTCGTGAGATTCGTCTTGTTGAAGAGGAAGGCGGCGAGTGGTCAGCAATCGATGAAGAAACCGGTGTGGCGAGTCAGGGCGAAACGCGCTCGGAAGCACTCGTAAACTTAGACGAAGCCGTCGCACTACACAGAGGAGAGATTGGTGAGCCAGTGACTGACGCTGACCTTCGTGATCTGGGGATCGACCCGGACGCTGTTCCGGACGAGCCACGCGAACCTGACACACCCTGGTTTTCGGAATAACTGTGCCTGCGCCGTATTCATCCCGTGAACTGGTGAACGCCCTCACTGAGATGGGGTACCAGCCCGTTGACCGGGCAGGGAGTCATCTGAAACTTCGATACGTCCACCCGGAGACCGGCGAGGTTCGAAACGTGACAATTCCGATGGGAAAGGAGATTAGCGGTGATACGTTGCGCAATATCGCCAAGCAATGTGGAGCGGAGGATTTCCAATCGTGGTGTGATTGGATTGACGAACTACTGTGATCTCGTCCCAGCGTGGATGGGAGATCCTTATCAAAAACCACCGGTCTGAACCGTCCAATCTCGGCCGTTTTAGGCCCGAAAGGACGATTCGTTCGACAGTCGAACCAGCGCCTGCAGCGCCCATCGCAGTTATGTTACATAAACTGGCAAACTTAGGCCTTGTTACAAGGGTTTTACGCAACTGGACAGAGAGTTTGCTTTCGTTCGATGCCGAACGGGCGTCTTGCTTCGGTCGGAGCACGTACAGCTAAACTTGCTCCCAGAGAGAAGATCGGTCGCTCATTGAGACAGCCTGTGTCGAACGAACACTGGGTTTTCAGCGTGTCTCAGGCCTGAACGGTCGACTCGTTCGATCATAAAAAGGGGACTTGCAGAGGGACAGTGGGCTGTGCCGATACGTATCGGTATCTGACTACGTGCTGCCGATGAGCATAGAATGTAGACTCTTCTCATTAGTGAGAATACTGTATACTTGGAGAACGAGTTAGTATGAAACCAATAAATGTACTTGGAAGAGAGTACAGCGTACAGATCCTCAGAGCAACTGCAGAGCCGAAGTCGGCGCCACGTCTCAGCGACACGCTTAGCATCCCGGTTGCAACGTGTTACCGCCGTATCAGCGAACTGGTCGATGTGGGACTGCTCAAGCACTGTGAGACCCATTCGACTGACTCTGGCGAGTCGAACAGATATCAGCGGACGACCGACGCTGTTGGAATTCGGTTTGATACGCCGTCCTTCTTCGCGTGGACTCTCATCGAACAGGCAAACGATGTAAAAACATTTCCGCTTGGTGAGTCAACTGGGAGTCCAGCACAAAGCCACAATCAAGTAGAGCAGCGTGACACGGACGAGTTGGCGGCTGAGGCGGATGGTCACGCGCACGCGGAGAACGATGCATAACCGAACAGTTCAATTACCTGTAATAGAATAGATTCATATGGCAAGTACTCGCACACAGGGCGAAGTGTCCAGCCGTCTTCTCGAACTCACGACGGCGCTGAGCCGTGACGAAACGGTCGAAGCCGCCGTGACACACGCAGTCGAATTGATTGAGGTGTGCCTCGACGCATCGGCCGTCGGGGTTTACGAGTACGACCCGGATAGCAACGCGGCTACGCTCCTTGATAGCTCACCGGAGTACCGCAACCGAAGCCAGGACCGTCTGGCACAGATGCTTGCCGATGCGACTGAGCAGTTCCGGCAACGAGAGGGGACTGCACCAGCAGCGAAGAGCCAGCAAACGACAGACAATACTGCCGGGGAAACCCCGCGGCAAGCGGAGATATTCGCTCCCGCGGGGCAGGAGTGGCTCGTTCACGTCGCTGCAACGGAGAAAGTTGACTACGACGATGCAGAACGAGCCACAGTTGAGGGGGTCGCATCGAATCTCGAAACGGCACTGGGGCGGATTGGCCGGTGTCACGGACCACCATCCGACGTGGGGACGGGACCCTCCGGAGAGAGTTCGACGGCAGTAAGACAGTTGAATGAACTCACGCTTGGCGTAGACGGATTCGAACACGATATCCGACAACTGCTGTCGATTGGATGCGAATACCTGGGTCTCGAAACAGGATTTCTCTCCTCCGTCGAGGGAGATGATTACGAAGTGGAAGCGGTTGTCAACGCAACCGGGAGCGTTGCTGAGGAGTCTGTGTACGAGAGCGAGGAGATGAGATGTCAGGCGACACTTACAAACGAGGACGCAGACCCACTGCTGTTCGCCGACGCGGCGAACAGCGAGTATGCCGACCACCCGGCAACTGAGAGTGCCCGTGCCTGCATTGCCGCCCAAATCGTCGTTGACGACGAGACGTACGGAACGATCACCTTCTCCGCAACGACGCCTCGGGACAGCCCCTTTCTGCTGGCCGACAAGGAGTTCGTGAAGCTTGTTGCACAACTCATCAGTAGTGTAATTAAGCGTCGTCGTCAGGTTGCGGAGTTACAGCAGTACAAGACGATTGTTGAAACTGTCGACGATCCGGTGTACACGTTGGATAGTGAGGGCCAGATTACGTTTATGAACCCTGCGGGGAAGCGCGAGTTTGGCGTCGACGAGGAGGTTATCGGGGAGCATCCGTCGGGAGGGATGAACGAATCAGATGTCGAGCAGATCAGAGCACAGATTGAGCGTTTGCTCGCCGGCGACGCCCAGTCAACGACAGTAGAGTTCGATATCGAGACAGCAGAGCAGGAGCAGAAAACAGTCGAAAACAGGCTCGCGGTAATTGATGATGAAGAGTTTCGCGGCACTGTCGGCGTCCTCCGGGATATCACAACCCGGACGCGGCAACGACGACAACTCGAATCCTTCCAGCAGGCAATCGAGTCCGCGAGGGACGGTGTTGCGGTTCTTGCGGACGACGAGTATACGTATATCGACGAAACGCACGTCAAGATGTACGGTTTCGAGAGCAAGGCAGAACTGCTCGGGAACAGCTGGCGGAAACTCTACGACGACGAAGAGGTTGCCAGGTTAGAGGCAGAGGCGTTTCCAGCGCTGGAGTCTGACGGATACTGGCGTGGCAGGGTGACCGGGAGCCGTCCGGACGGCTCAACCTTTCCCGCTGAACTCTCGCTGACAATCATCGAAGACGGACGACTTGTCTGTACCGTCCGGGATGAGACTGAGCGCAGAGAGCGCGAACGGGACCTCAAACTCAAAGAGCGAGCAATGGACGAGGCCACCGTCGGGATTCAGATTACCGACCAGACTGAAGAAGAGAATCCACTCGTCTACGTCAACGACGGATTCGAGCGGATGACTGGCTACGCCGCGGATGATGTCCTCGGTGAGCCGCCACGGGTGCTCTCATCTGACGCCAGTGACCCAGAGCAGGCGGAGCAATTGCGCGAGGCAATCGGCTGCGGTCAGCCGGTGTCTACCGAGCTACAAACTACTCGAAAGGACGGCGATTCGTACTGGAGCCGGCTCTCGATGACCCCGGTGACAAACGAGAACGGTACCGTAGAGAACTACATCGGAATTCAGCAGGATGTCACCGAACGCAGAGAGCGGAGTCAATGGCTCCAACAGTTCCTGAGCCACGGGCCGCTCCTGTTCGTCGAGACGCGGGAAGTCGACGGCGAGCCGGTTGTCGAGTCGTGCAATAGCCAGTTGCTCGACCGATTAGGATACGACCGAGCGGATGTCGAAGGAGAACCACTCGAATCGTTGTACACCTCTGCGTCGGTGGCCGCATTGCACAGCGACGGGTACGAGACCGCTCTCTCAGGCGAGTTTGAGATGAACGAGCGGACACTCGTGGCCGCCGACGGGAGCCAAATCGATACGCTGCTGCGTGCCGTGCCCAGACGAGACGAAACGAGCGGGACGAACGCGCTGTTTGTAGACATCTCTGAGCGCAAGGAGCGAGAGCGACGCAAAGATGCAACGGTCGACGTGCTTGAACGCGTATATCAGATAACCACTGACCCGAATAGCCCCCTCGAAGAAAAGCTCGAGAAGCTGCTCGCGGCAGGAAGTGAGTATCTCGACCTGTCATATGGATTCCTGACACAGATCGAAGGAAGGGATACGGACGATGAAGGGACACAGGCGATTGTCGAGGCACATGGCAGTCACGAGTTGATCCAACCAGGTGAAACGTGTCCGCTCCCGAAGTCGTACTGTAGACAGACAATCAAAAGTCCCGACCTCACCACAATCACCGACGCGACGGCGGCTGGCTGGGACGGCGACCCAGCGTACGAACTGTTTGAACTCGACACGTACATTGCCGGGTCTGTTACCGCCGGTGGTGACACATACGGGACAGTATGCTTTGCCGCGAAGGAACCACGCGAGGACAGATTTACCGAAACAGAGCAATCGTTCGTCAATCTCCTCCGGCGCTGGATTGGATACGAGATTGACCGAAAGGATAGCCAAGCGGAACTCCGCCAGCAACAGGAGCGTCTCGAATTGACGCTGTCAGGAACGAACACCGGTATCGTCGAGTGGGACCTGCAGACAGGGGCGATGGACTGGAGCGAAACGTTCAGCCAACTGACTGGGCTAGAGATTAGCTCCATTGAGGAGTTTGAATCGGCAATTCATCCAGACGACCGGGAGCGCGTCCGAGAGAGTTTCGAGGCGATGATCGAAGCCAACGAACCGTGGGTCGGAGAGTTTCGGATCGTCGACGGTGACGGCGCCGAGCGCTGGATCGGGATGCGGACTGTCCCAGCGTCCGAACGTGGAGAGCCAACACAGGTGCTCGCAACCGGAACAGATATTACCGCCCGAAAGCGTGAGGAGCGCGAACGGAAACGCAACGAACGCCGGTATCGACAGCTGGCAGAGAACATCCCGAACGGCGCTGTCCTCATGTTCGACGACGACCTCAACTACGAACTGGCGGCAGGGGAGTTGCTCTCGACGTACGACCTTGCGGAGTCAGATATTGTCGGAAAAGGAGTGGGAACACTACTTGAAACCGAGCAGGAAGTATCTCTCGAGGACAACCAAGAGATGGTCTCGCAGATGCAGGCGGCACTGTCTGGTGAGTATACCGACCGCCGGATCGAACTCTCCGGCCGGACGCTTCGGGTTCATATCGTCCCAATCGAGTACGACGGACAACATCCGGACGACTCACACGGGCTGGTTCTCCTGCAGGATGTCACCGATCAGGCACGCCGTGAACAGAAATTAGCCGAGGAGCGTGAGCGCTTCCGCCTGTTGATTGAGAGTATCAGTGAGTATGCGTTTATGATCGTTGACGAAGAGGGCGTAATCAAGACGTGGAACCAGAGTGGCCAAGAGACGTTCGGTTACGATACCGAGACAGCCATCGGCATGTCGATTGCGGAGCTCCATCGCGACAGTGAACAGTCATCAGCGGTGTATGAACGGCTGTTACAGCAGGCCCGGATTGCCGGCGAAAGCGCATCCGAAGGGTGGCACGTTCGGGCTGATGGGTCTGAATTTTACGCGGATGTTCGGTATGCGCCAATCGAAGACGAAGGCGGGGAGTTTCGCGGGTTCGCAACCATCGTGCGCGATATGAGTGAGCAGCGCCAGCAGCGTCGTCGAACTGAGCGATTCGTCGAGGAGTCTGAGGACGTGGTCGCAATTGTCGATACTGATGGGACCATTACATATGCCAGCGGCTCGGCGGACCGGGTTCTCGACTACATACCCGGGGACATGATCGGCGAAAACCTATTTGATTATTTTCATGAAGAGAGCCAAGAGGAGGCGATGGAGGCGTTCTTTGCCTGTGTAAACGACCAAGACGGCGGCCGGCGGAGCGAGGGTCGTATCAACGCGGGTGATGATGAGTGGCGCAACATCGAGGCCCGGTATCGAAATCTGTTGGACGAGGACGCTATCAACGGTGTACTCGTGTATCTCCGGGATGTGACGGAGAGCAAAGAGCGCGTTCGGAAATTCAGGAGCATCTTCAACCAGACGTACCAGTTTACGGCGTTGTTAGACCCCGACAGCACAGTCGTTGAAATAAACAACGCTGCACTCGAATTCGGCGGGATGCAGCGTGGAGATATCGTGGGGGAGTCCTTTGTCGAATCGTCGTGGTGGAGCCATTCTGACTCCGTTCGGGACGATGTCAAAGACGCCCTTCGTCAAGCCGCTAATGGCGAGTTCGTTCGGTACGAAACCGAAGTCAACGGTGGTGACGGCCTCACCACAATCGACTTTTCGCTCAAACCAGTAACCGACGAAGACGGTGAGGTTTCGT
>JAQCNR010000001.1 GCA_028274925.1 Halovenus sp. | reverse complement strand
AGCCCCTTGGACCGCCTGACAGCACCGTTCGGAAAGGTGTGTTGGGTCGATATTACAGATCGTCTCGGTACTCGTCTGGATGTCGCGTTCGGTTTCGACGTGCTCCAAGCTCTCGTCTAGTGCGGCGAGGTTCCGGTCCATCGACACACGGTCGATGTCCCGGATGTCGACCCCCAGTCGGACGTGGCCTGGGACAACATTCGTCCCATTGGGGTGCACGTCGGCCCTCCCAACGGTCGCCACGGCAGTCTCGTTCTCGGCGGCGAGTTCCGTTGCGGTTCGCTCAATGTTTGTGATGACGGCGGCGGCAGCTGCCAGGGCGTCCTGTCGGTCGGTCATTAACGTCGTTCCAGCGTGGTCGGCCTCACCAGTGAGTTTGACCGTTTGCTGGGCGATACCAGTGATGTCCGTTACGACGCCAACTGGCAGACCAGCGGTTTCGAGGCGTGTGTCCTGCTCGATGTGAAGCTCAAGCCACGCGTCCCACTCGCTGGCGTCGATTGTATCGCTGCCGAGATAACCGATACGCTCAAGCGCCGATTCAAGCGTCTCGTTGTCGTCAGTCAGTTCGTGAAGTTCCACGGCGGACCGATGACCGGTCGCGAATAGCGAACCGGTCAGCGACGTAAATCGCTGACCGTCTTCCTCGGTAAACGAAACGACATCCACGGGCCTAGTGAGCACTGTGTCACTTTCCTTGAGCGCCCGTACCGCTTCGAGCGCGGCGTAGACGCCCAGCGGACCGTCGAAGATACCGCCCTCGGGAACGGAGTCAAGGTGGCTGCCGGCCGCGACAGGTGCGGCGTTGGGGTCTGCTTGTTCGGGGACCCATCGTCCTGCGATGTTACCGACCGCGTCAATGCGTACCGACAACCCGGCGTCTTTGAGTCGTTGGACGAAGTAATCGCGGGCGTCCTCGTTTGCGGGTGTCCCAGTAAACACTGTCCTGCCAAGACCTTCTTCTACGTCGATTTGCCCGAAATTGGCGTTGCGCTGATGTCCGACCGGATTCTCTCTGCATCGACCTCCATGCGCACTCTGGAACGACTATGCATATAATACCCTGTCGGACTGTTCGCTGAGATTTCAATTGCGCAGTGGCAAGGTGGTACTATACAGACGATTTATGCCTGAATTATAGCGATCACTAGACGCAATCGAATGGATAGGACCAGACCATCTCTTAGTCAGCGTAGTCTCCGAGAGCTACAGTTCGGGGAAAGCCACCGACGAAGTGGGTGGATGGGTGGGTGGATGGAGTGATTGGATGCCGTATGCTCGAACGGTGTCGGTGGCGTCTACCAGACGATTGGTACTGTCGACCTCCAATCCGGGCCAACAGGTTTAGAATCGTTAACCAGAGTCATAAGATTTGTCACTTTTGATACATCTTGCTCCCGAAGAGACTGCATAGCTCACACGTTTCGGTCGGTGCCGGACCGTCACTGTCCGACCGATCGCGAGGGAAAACGCTTTTTCGTGGTCTCGCGATATACGAGGTATGGTGTACGAATCCATGGGTTCGAGTTCCACATCGTGGGCCGGTCGGACGTACAGCGAAGTGGCCGAGACGGCAACTGCGGAGGGGTCGGTACTCGTGTTGCCTATCGGGAGCATCGAGCAACACGGTCATCACCTCCCGGTCGCGACGGACACGATTCTGGTCGACGCGGTGGCCGAACTCGGTGCCGAGCGCGTCGCCGACGACGTGCCGATTCTGGTGGGGCCGACCTTCTGGGCCGGTTTCTCCCCTCATCACATGCCCTTCGGCGGGACCCTCACGCTGGAGTTCGAGACGATGCTCGAGGCCATAGAGGAAGTCGCCGACGCGGCGCTGGACAACGGATTCGATGCCGTCCTCCTCCTGAATGGCCATGGCGGGAACAAGTCACTCCTCAGCGCGGCGACCAGCACCAT
Source organism: Halovenus sp. (assembly GCA_028274925.1). Lineage (GTDB taxonomy): Archaea > Halobacteriota > Halobacteria > Halobacteriales > Haloarculaceae > Halovenus. The sequence goes on along the minus strand of JAQCNR010000001.1, from coordinate 3,050 downwards.
CGGGAACGACCACCCCGAAGCGCAGGTGCTTGGACTGACGTACTTCGACCTCGCGGGGGCGTTCATGGACGACATCCAGGACAGCGAGCAGGGCGGGATGGCCCACGGCGGCGAGTTCGAGACGTCGCTGATGATGCACCTCCGACCGGAACTGGTCCGCGAGGACGCGATGGACGCCGAACTCATGGACGAACCGTACGACCGGAGTCTGAAGGGCCTCCTCGAGGCCGGTCCGCTCGGCGTCTACCGCGACTTCGACGAGTACTCGGAATCCGGGACCATCGGCGCCCCCGAGCACGCCAGCGGAGAGAAAGGCGCGGACATCTACGAGCAACTCGGTGACGAACTCGAGGACGTCCTCCGGGAGATTCACGAGAAGAACAGCGGCTAATCGACGAGAAGCACAGCAAAAAATCATGACCATCGATACATTCCACTCCCCGGATTGCGACATTCGGCAAAGGTCGCCTTCTGGGTAGATACATCGACAGATGGTGTTCGACTGCCATACCCACGCATGGGGACCGGATATGGACGACCATCCCTGGGTGACGGATCCGCTGATTTCGTTAGCAAGGGATCTTCCAGTTGCAGATGTATATGATGCCGGACAGCTGCACGAGGACATGGACCAAGTTGGAGTTGACGAGGCAGTAGTCGTTGGATTTCCTCTGCCTGAGTGGCACGACAACTGGTACACATTGAAGATCGCTGAGGAATTCGATCAACTCTACGGTATCATCCTCGCAGATCCGTTTCATGAGGAAGCGGATAATCGACTTCGAAGGGAGGTTAGCCACGAGGACGTCATCGGATACCGCCTTGCACCGGTCTATCCCAGAGATCAAATGTACGAGGTTGATCCTGGTGACACAGTCCAGAACGACTGGCTCCTCGACGCAGCTGAGGAGACAGCATTTTGGAACGCAACTGCTGAGACTGGGGCAACTGTAACTCTATTAGTTCAATATGAACAGCTTGACCAAGTTCTCGAATTAGTGGAGAGGTATCCAGAACTAAACTATGTGATCGATCACATGGCACGTATCTCTGCCGATGTGCCGTTCGATAGTCCATACTTTGCTACCTTCGAAAAACTCGCTGAATACGATAACGTTCTTGTGAAGGCGTCTGCACTGGGATTTCTTTCTCAGGAGACGTTTCCCTTCTCCGACATCGAAAACTATGTTCGATGGATGCTCGACACGTTTGGACAAGAGCGGGTCGCATGGGGGTCGGACTTTCCCTTCGTGAGTTCGGTCGGCGTGGAGTATGCCGAGTCGCTGGAGTGTCTTGATCATTTCGACAGTCTCTCAACGAGCGATTATCGGTGGTTAACTGAACGGGCGTTCAAGCGGTTCGTCGATATCTGATAGTGCTATTGAACAGAAAATTGTTGGTTAGGTCGTAGTACTTGCTGGAACTCACAGGGAGCAAGAGTGGGACAGGCGGACCGTCTAACGAACTACGGAGTCACTTGATATTTTCCCAGATGATCGATCTGCGAATCTATTAGCACATATTCTTTATTTGATTGATTCTATTGGCCGTTTTTCGTTCAAAACCGGAATAATTCTTGCCCACGAGCGGCCCCGGTGACGCCGTTGAGGACGCTATCAAGTCCGCAGATACCTCCTGGATTCCTCAAACAATCTGAGAGTATATAAATAATTGCAAGTATTTGTATATACTTTAAGGGATGGAGAGGTCGAATGAGGTTCTTATTTTCAAATAGTACCTTCTGCAGACAAAGTATGAAAATATAGCAAATATGCGACTACGCGCTTGTGCCAAAGATTGTTGGTAGCAAACTCCCGGCAGCCGAGGGCATTCAGACCCTAGACAGAAACAGTGACGCCTCCGTCCTATCCTGTCCATAGGAAGTCGTCGCCCATTATGAGACACGATCAAAAAACTACTCGGTAGCTTCGGCCCCGATTGCGGGGTCGTCAGTCCTCGGTTTCTGCGACGGTGTTTACGAGCGTCCCCACGTCTTCGATTTCGACCTCGACAGTGTCGCCGGGGTGGAGACGAATGTCCTGGAATGTGCCGACGCCCTCTGGTGTGCCAGTTGCGATTATGTCGCCGGGTTCCAACCGTACGCGTGAGGAAACGAACGATACCAGGTCGGCGACGGACCGAATCATCATCTCAGTGTTATCGTTCTGCATTACCTCACCGTTGACGCGCGAGACGATATCGAGGTCCTGTGGGTCATCGATCCCTCCAGTGACAATGTATGGCCCGACTGGTGTCGTCCCCTGCATGGCTTTCCCTGAGAACCAGTCAAGCATCTCGTCGTCCCCGACCTCCAGGGAGAGTTGTAAATCACGTGCCGATGTATCATTAAGAATTGTGTACCCGGCGATGTACTCGAGTGCCTCCTCAGAGGTGACGTGCCGTGCTGGTTCCCCGATGACGGCTGCCAGCTCTGCTTCGTAGTCGATTTCTTTGGTGACCCGAGTATGGTAGGCTATCGGCACCTCGTGTCCGACGAGCGTGCGCGGGAGTTTGAGGAACACCAGTGGCCGCTCTGGGACCGCGGTATCGGATTCTTCAGCGTGTGCCTCGTAATTGAGTGCTGCGCAGAATACCGTGTTTTCTGCCGTCGTTGGCGGCAGATAGGTTACGTCGGCACTATCGTAGATCTCGCCGTTGACGTCCACCGCGTCCACCGGTTGGGCGAGCACGTCTTGAAAAGAATTGAACGTCGCAGACACGTCCACTACCTCTCCGTCTTCGAACCGTCCGATGCGTCGTTTGCCGTCGACCTGAAACCGTCCAAGTCGCATACCAGTGAATATCGAGCAGAGATAATCATCCTTTCTCTCCCGCCTTCGTGGGAAGGCTGGTGGAAAGATAACTTCTCGACAGACGCCGATCGGATTGCAATACCCTTAATAGAGGGTGTCATAGAACGAGTAACACACCAAAGAGCAGGGTGAACGCTGAGGTGGAATGAGTTCAGCGACCCTGCAAGATGATCCTTCGGTAGACTCGTTCTTCAATGTCGTGGAGACCGAGACGCTAGCGCTGTTTGAGCACCTCTC
>JAQCNR010000497.1 GCA_028274925.1 Halovenus sp. | reverse complement strand
GGAACTGAGAACATCGGTGCGTATCTCAAAGAACTGTAGCAACAGTTGAGTCGTAACTCTGCGGGAGGGTTTCACGTCTAGCAACGCCGCCCAACCACAGCAGTGTCACTCTGGGTCAGTGAAAAGTGGGGAAAGGGGGTAGAAAATCGAACGGTGGGGAGAGGGGGGGGATCCGCAAACGGTGGGTCAAGGTGATACGATTCCGGGCAGGCACCGGGGGGATGATGCCTACACCGGACAGCTCCCGTAGGCGAGGTGTGTGGGGGGAAGGGGGGGATGTCCACATGAGTTGTCCCGCCACACGGGAGCTGGCGTGCACCTCTGGGTTGGCTTGGCCGCGATCCGGGGGGTTGGATACTGACCGGCCGTCACCACCACCGCTATCTCATTGTATACAGGGTATCAGTATAGGGATGATTACTAAGATGTAAGACCCCCGTCTCGAAGGGGGCTAAATATCTAGATAAGGGCCGAGAATGGCTCACTCACTGTCCAGCATCGCCGCGTAGAGTCGGCGCTGTGCCTCTCGGAGGTGGTGAGTGACCGTCGGCTGCGAGAGGTCGAGCAGTTCGGCCAGTTGCTCGCCTGTCGTCTCCCGCGGCGACTCGAAAAAGCCACTCTCGTAGGCCGTCACGAGCACCTCGCGCTGGCGGTCGGTGAGTTTCTCCTCGATGGCTGTCGCCATCGCCGCCGCCTCTGCCTGACTGCGCTCGACATCTGTCCGGGTGAGGAGTTCGGTTTCTGGGTACTGCTGGCGAACGCGTTCGAGAAAGACCCGAACGTCGATTTCTCGGGAGAGTCGCAGCACTGCCCGCGTCTCGCCAGCCTCGGCGACCACGCTCCGGGGGATGGCCCCGCAGTCGAGCAACGTCGCGGCAACAGTCTGGCCGGACAGCGTCGCCCGGAACAGGTGTTCACCGCCGCGTTCGATGTGCGTCAGCGAGTCGACAGTGACGAACTCTTCTTCGAGGGCGATGATTTCGTCGACCGGTGGGTCATCGAGCGCAAACAGGACACGCGCGCTGCCGCCCGGTTCTGGCGTGATTTCCCGGTAGGTGACCGGCTGGCCGGCGGCCGAGGAGACAGCGTTGAGGAAGGTGCCGGGCGTTTCGATGGCCACCTCCAGTTCGGTGAGTTGTTCGGCCAACACTCCCTGGTTCATCTCGACGGCGTTGATGCCGTAGGCGAGGGTTCGGGCCAGTTGGTCGAGCACCGAGCGGACGGGCTCCTCGAAGGCCTCGGGTTCGCTGGCGTAGACTGCAAGTACGCCGTAGGTCGTCTCGCCGTGGACCAACGGGACGGCTGCAGCAGACTGGACACCCCGGTTGGTCCCTTCCCGTGCCCAATCGCGAGATTGCAGCCGGTCGGTCAGGTCGGGAACGGAGACGAGTTCCCCGGCGGTGATAGCCTGAATCGCGGGTTCGTCGCCGCTGACGCCCAGTGAGACGCTATCGAGGTAGCCGTCGGCATCCCCGGCCCACGTCGTTGGTTTGATTGTCGCCGCGTCCGGCGGAAGACGTCCAATCCACGCGAAGACAGTCCCATCAGCGTCGGCAATCCGCTCACAGGCTCGCCGTTCGAGTTCGGCCCGGGTGCTCGCCTCGCCGAGCAGGTCGACTGTTCCGCGAAGCAGTCCCAGTGCGTGTTCGAGTTGGTCGACGCGCTCGGCGCGGGCGGCGAGTTCGCGGTCACGCTCGCGGATATCGGCGCGGCCGGCGACACGGTCAAGCGCCGCCTCGGTGGTGGTCGCGAGCAGCCCGATGAGTCGGCGTTTCGCCTCGCTGAAGACGCCGCGCTTGGGCGAGGAGACGATGAACACACCGTGTTCGCCAAGCGGAATCAACAGGGTGCTCCGGGCGTCGGTCCCGGGGTTGGCGAGGTGATCCGATTCTCGGATGTCGTGATAGAACTGTGTCTCGCCCGACGCGTAGGCCTGCCAGGTGGCCGCGTCGGGTTGGCTGGGGCCAAACTCCGTCACGTCGCCGTAGTACGCGAGCAGTTCGTCGGTAGTCGATGTGAGCGCGAGCACGTTGCGCTCGTCGTCGAACAGGAAGATACCGATACCCGGCGGTTCGAGCACGTCGCTGGCGGCGTCGACAACGACATCGGCGACCTGCTGTTCAGTTTCGGCGGCCAGCAGGTCCTGCGTCGTTTCGTACAGCGACGTGAGGATTTGCTCGCGTTCGCGGCGGCGCACCGCGGCGATTGCGTAGCCGACCGTCTCGCCGAGTTCGCCGAGTACGTCGAGTTCTCGCTCGGTGACGAAATCCTCGAACGGCGCGTAGACGAGGATTGCGCCGTAGGACTGTCCTTCGTAGACGATTGGGATGCCGACAACCGACCTGACACCGGCGTCTAGCGCCGCCTGCTGCCACTGGCCCGGTCCGGCAACGTCGTCGGCGATACTCTGACGGACGGAGACAGTCTGGGTTCGGATGGCTTCGGTCGCCACACAGCTCTCGACAGTCTCTTCGGTGGTCGGCGTGACCGACTCGATGTACGTCTCGGCGGGGCCGGCCCACGCCTCCGGTTCGAGCCGTCCATCCACGAGGTCGACGGCGATAGCGAAGCGGTATCGGTTCGACGAGCAGAGGTGGTCACAGACTGCCTCGACAATTTCTTCGCGGCTCTCGGCACCCAGCAGCGCCTGGTCGACGCCGCGGATAATCCGGTTGATGTGGTCGAGTTGGGCGAGTTCGTTCCGTTGCTCGGTCAGTCGCGTCTCGCGTTCGACATCCTCGCCCACGTCGTCGAAGGTCAGAATTGCCTGTCTGACCTCGCCGTCCTCACGCAGTGGGACCGCGTCGAGTTCGATTGTCCGGCGCTCGCCGTCGGGTCGTTCGATGACGAGGCGCTCGTCTGTGACCGTCTCGCCGTCGTCGAGAATCCGTCGAACCGGATACTCGTCCGGTTCGAGTTCGGTCCCGTCAGGTGTGAACACGCGGACACCCTCGACGCTGAAGTGGGCGCCTTCGAGTGTCGTCTCGGGTGCGCCGAAGATGTTCGAGGCCTGCTCGTTGGCCCGGACAATTCGGCCGTCGGTGTCGATAGACATGATGCCGATGGGGCTGATTTCGAGAATCTGCTCGATCAGGTCCCGCTCGGCCTGCAGTTCCTGTTCGCGCTCGACGCGCTCGGTAATGTCCTGAATGTAGCCACGGACGTTGTAGGAGTCGCGCCCGGCGTCGATGCCCTCAGCCTGCACGTGCACCCACCGCTCGTCGCCGTCGGCGGTGATAATTCGTGCTTTCGTACTGAACGAATCGCCGGTGCGCTGACACTCCTGAACAAGTTCAGAGATACGGTCGCGGTCGTCGGGATGGTAGAATTCGAGGACGTTCTCTGTCGTCGGTTCGAGTTCCTCACTCGCACCGCGGATACGGCGCGCGCCGTCAGACCAGAACAACGTGTCAGCTTCGGGGTCGATTTCCCAGACACCAACGTCGCCGAGATGTTCGGCGTTCGTCAGTAGTTCGCGGGTCCGTTCGAGTTCGGCCTCTCGTTCGCGCTGGGCGCGCACGTCCCGCGCAACGCCGACCCAGCCAACGACAGAGCCACCCTCTCGAACCGTCGAAATGCGCGCTCGACAGGGAATTACCGGCCCCTCACGGGGCTCGAACCCGAGGGTAATAGTCGTGACGTCCTCGGCGTCGCCGGCAAGCTGTTTGCGGCCAAGTTCCTGACCTTTCTCGAGGGACTGCTCGTCGAGTAACTCGGAGATGTGCGTGCCGATAAGGTCGTCGCGGTCGTAGCCGAGCAACTCTGCGGAGGCCTGATTTGCCTCGATCATGCGGCCGTCGAGGTCGACCTGATAGATTGCGTCGCCAGCAGTGTCGAGCAGTGTCTCGTAGCGTTCGAGCACTGACTGGCGCTGTCGTTCGGCGGCGTCGGCCTCACTCACGGCGTCAATCCGTCGCCGCAGCAGCGACGGCGGCGTCTCCTGGGCCGTCGAGAGGAGCACGTCTGTCGCACCAGCCTGAAAGAGTCGGTCGGCAAAGTGCTCGTCAGCACCGTCGGTGAACACGATCACTGGGAGGTCCTGACGCTCGCGTTGGATCGCCCGCAGTGTTGCAAGCCGCCGTTCAGTCGGAATGTCGGCGGCGAGGAGCACGCAGGTCAACTCTGCTGGAAGTTGTGTGTGGATGTCATCGGGGTCGGCTGGGAGCGTCACTGTCGTCGCGTCGAACTCGAACTCGGCTGGCGACGCTGTTGCTGTCACGTATGCGACTGTCGCGGCCTCTGTCGATGCATGCATGCCGTGGACAACCCCCAGCACACCACAAGCGGTGAGTGGTATTGCTAGAGATATGCTATGCCCCGCAACTACATAAAAGTGTAACTGTCACCACGAGATGGGGCTCGAAGCACAGAGCACGGGAGAATCCGAGACGTTCAAGACTGGGGCCACCGCTGTATTCGATATGAGCGACCTGATTGATGGTGAGGCCGTCGCCGCCGACCTGCGCGCAGAACTGCAGTCGGCTGTCGACAGCCTCGCCGACGCCGACCACCGGCCAACACTGGCGACTGTCCTGATGAGTCCAGACCCCGCGAGTGAAACGTACGTTTCGATGAAGCAGAACGACTGCGAAGAACTCGGCATCAACGCTCGAGATATCGAAATCGGCGTCGACGAACCGGCCGAGGAGTTGTTCGATACCATCGCGGAGTTGAACGACGAGGACGACGTTGACGGAATTCTCGTCCAGTCACCGGTGCCCGACCACGTCGATTACCGCGAGGTGCTCGAACGAATCGACCCCGAGAAAGATGTCGACGGCTTCCACCCCGCAAACGTTGGTCGGCTTGTCGCCGGCTATCCGCGGTACAAGCCCTGCACACCCCACGGCATCCAGAAACTGCTGGAAGCCGAAGGAATCGACACCGAAGGAAAAGACGCCGTCGTCGTTGGCCGCTCACGAATCGTCGGTAAACCGATGGCGAATCTGTTCATCCAGAAAGCGCCCGGTGGGAACGCGACGACGACAATCTGTCACTCTCGGACGGACGATTTGGCCGAGAAGACACGACAGGCCGACATCCTCGTCGCCGCGACGGGTGTCCCGGAGTTCATCGACGGCTCGATGCTGTCAGAGGGCGTCGTCGTCATCGATGTGGGTATCAACCGTGTCGACGCTGACACCGAGAAGGGGTACGAACTCGTCGGTGACGTCGACTTCGAGAGCGCCAGCGAGAAAGCCAGCGCAATCACGCCGGTTCCCGGCGGCGTTGGGCCGATGACACGGGCGATGCTGTTGTACAACACTGTCAAAGCGGCGAGTCGCTACTCCGGCGTCGACGTTGAACTCCCCTAGGCGGGGTCGAACCGGAGCCGAACGGTCGTCCCGTCGTCGGTATTGAACTCGATAGTCGCGTTCGAGTACTCGACGACGCGGTCGACCATCCAGAGGCCAGCACCGGAGCCGTGTTCGAGCGCTGACT
>JAQCNR010000495.1 GCA_028274925.1 Halovenus sp. | reverse complement strand
TAGAGTACCTGTTCTGTCCAGTCGGGGGCGGGTCGAGCGCAGCGGGCTACTGTCTGAGCGTCGGCGCGGTCACTGACGCCGACATTATCGGTGCCCAGTCCGAGCAAGCACCCGCCGTGCACCGCGCCTGGGCCGAAGATACGCTGGAGCCACACGACCGGATGGACACCTTCGCCGAGGGCGTGGCGACGCAGGTGCCGTTCGCGATGACGACTCGCGTCCTGCGCGACGGACTTGCTGAGTTCCGACTGGTGAGCGACGACGCTATCAAGCAGGGCGTTCGTGACCTCTTCCACGACGAGCGCATCGTTATGGAAGGTGCCTGTGCAACGAGTCTGGCCGCGATGGAGCAGATGGCCGACGAGATCGCGGGTAGTACGGTGGCTGTGCCGGTCTCGGGGCGCAACATCGCTCCCGAAACCTTCGAGAAACTCGTGATGCAGGGCTAGCTGGAAGCCACGGCGGTCACCAGTATCTGAGAGAGCGACGCAGTACCCAGCCCGACTGCGAGCAGGACTCTGTTCGCCCGCGGATTCTTTGCCGGTGTAATATTGAAACAGAACTCTCGGTCAGAAACAGGGAGGAACGGGCGAATGCCCATCGGTGTGATGCTGTCAGCCACGAGATGTGAGGTTAGCGAGAGCCCAACAGCGCTGCCGACAACGAGACCAACGCTGACCGCTGACGGCCCAGACGCAACAAGCCAGCCGACAGCGCCAGCCACGGCAGCCAGCATAGCGACGAACCAGACGGTGTGTGTCGGGCCCCGGTGGACGACAGGCAGCGAATTGTCGATATCCGGTAGCGAGGCGACTGCTGCAGCGAGCAAAACGATGAGAACCGAGAGTCTCACTGCGCCCACCAATCCAACGGCGGTAGCGAGCGGCGTAACGGCAAGCAGTGCCGCGCCAGTGTGGCCCGGACGGTACATACCGGTCGGACGGCTCGCAGGCTGATGAACAGCTGGGCTGGGGCAGATATTTGAACGCGCCAACCTAATCGCAGGTATGACCGACTCCGACCGGGTTGCCAAGTTTCTCACCGAGAAGCTTCAGGACGCCGGCCGGCAGTACGAGCAGGCCCGCCGGGCCTTCAGCGAGGCACGGCTGGCTGCTCGGGCCGACCTCCCGACAGAGGACGGCAAGGTCCGAATCGTCTGCCGTCGCCACGCCGAAAAGCGCGCGGTGGAACTCGACTCCTCGGCTCGACCCGCCTGCTTCGAGGCAGGCCACCCGGACTGTGAGGGCTGTGTCGAGGACATCGAAGACGGCTGTATCGAAACCTGGTGAGCTGGAACAGAAAGACAGATACAGTCCAACGACTGAACTCCAGATATGAGGGCTGTCGTGCACTTCTGGCTGTCAGTGCTCTCCATGCTCGTCAGCGTCGCGGCTGTTGGGTATCTGTTTCTCTCATTTCTGTTTCCGGAGACAGCACTGGTTTTCGAGACGAATACACTCCGGTTGGGCGTGATGTTCGTCGCGCTCGCCGGGACGGGCACGCTCGTCTGGGCCGCGGTATTCTCAGAGGTGACCCAGCGGCCCGGGTCAGGAGCACAGAAACCGTAACGAGTAGCACCCAGGCACGCCAAGCCGAGAATATGACTGACGACACCGACGCTGGCGAGAACACACCGGGCCAGCCAGCAATGGATGACGAAGAGAGCGACCCACTCGCTGGGCTGGCAGCACAGGAGGGCTGGCACGTCGACGGCTCCGCGGCGCGTGTCCACTACAGCGGTGGCTCAGATAGATACAGCATCGAGTATTACGCACCGAGTGAGTGTACCCTGTACTGGAAGGTACCACCAGAGGAGGCAGGCGAGACGGCGGTTCCGGTCGGTCGAGACACCGTTCCGGGGCCGCTACGCGAGCGGGTTCAGGAGGATCTGGCCGCCGCGGGAATCGACCCGGCGGTCGACGAGCGGAGTCTCTGAAACCGTCAGTTCCAAGAGCACAGCCCCGATGAACACAGGCATGAGGTTTCATCAGGCGGCAAACTATCTGCTGGATCTCCATCGTTTCGGCTCCCGGCCAGGGACGGATGCGACCCGGGAGCTTCTCGACGCGCTTGGAAACCCCCACGAAGACCTCGCTTGCGTGCAGATTGCCGGCAGCAACGGGAAGGGCTCGACCGCCCGGATGGTCGAATCGATTCTCCGCTCGGCCGGACTCGACGTTGGACTCTACACCTCTCCCCATCTCGACGATATTCGCGAACGCGTCCGAATTAACGGCCGCAAAATCGCCGAACAGTCACTGGTCGAGTTCGCTGAGGATATCGGCGAGCACGTCACTGACCGGGCAGTCGTTGGCGACGCGCCAACCTTCTTCGAGACGATTACCGCGCTTGCGCTGTGGGAATTCGGCCGGCAGGATGTCGATGTCGCGATTCTCGAAGTCGGTATTGGCGGCACCCACGACGCCACCAGCGTCATCGACCCAATCACCAGCGCAGTCACGACCGTTACGCTCGAACACACAGATATTCTCGGCGACGATGTCGAGACAATTGCCCGTGACCTCGCAGGCGTCGCGCCAGCGAAGGGGCGACTCGTAACCGGTGCCTCCGGCGACGCGCTGGCGGCCATCGAAGACGCCGTCGGCGAGACACTCGTGGTCGGTGACAACGAAGCGAGTACTGTGACCGCAACCTACGAGGGCAGGAGTGGGCTGGAAGGTGCGGTTACAATCGAGAGTCCTGAGCGCAGCGTCGAGACGAAGCTCCCACTGCTAGGTCGGCATCAGGCCCGCAACGCTGGCGTCGCGACAGCACTCGTTGAGGAAATTGTCGACTCTGACGCTGTGGGCGAACTCGACCCACCCGCAGAACTCGACGACGGCAGCGATGGACTGTCCGACGCCTCCCTCGCCCGTGGCCTCCGAAACGCCCACTGGCCGGGTCGCTTCGAGGTGATGGACCAGCAGCCACTGGTCGTTCTGGATGGCGCGCACAATCCAACTGGCTGTGAGTGTGTTGCCGAAACGTTGGAAGAGTTCGAGTACGACAACCTCCACCTTGTTGTCGGCGTGATGGCCGACAAAGACCACCGCGGGATTGCACAGGCCTTCGACCCTGACACTGTCACGGCCTGCGAACCGGATATCGACCGAGCGGAAGATTCGGACGTACTCGCCCGCGTGTTCGAGCAGGAGACAGACGCGGTTGTCGACACTCGTGCGGATGTCGCCGGCGCGCTGAACGACGTGCTCGCCGAAGCAGGAGAGAACGACTGCGTGCTGGTCTCCGGGTCACTCTATACCGTCGCGGAGGCACGCACGCGATGGGCGCGGGCGAAAGTCCCCAAGGAGATAGATTCGATACCGGCGGCCAAGCAGATGCTTCAGGACGCTCACGTCACCGACCCCGGGAGTTGGCGGATGCGCGGCAAGGCCGTCCACCGGATTCTCAAGACGCGCGTTCAGCCTCGACAGGCCCAGTATCTCAAAGAAGAGATGCTCTCGCTGGGTGGAGAGTGTTCAGTCTCCGGGCTGAACGACCAGGACCGCGAGAATCTCGGCGTCGTGTTGATGGGGACGATGGCCCAGTTCAAGCGACTCGCGGGGAAACTCGACGGCCAGCCGTACGGACTCGCGCCCTTTGCCGACGAACTCCGCGAGACCCTCGAAATTGGAACGAAACAGCAGGCCAGCGAGTATCCGTGGTCCGACGGGACGGCGGTGATGGGCATCCTGAACGTCACGCCGGATAGTTTCCACGACGGCGGCGAGTACGAAGCGGAGACTGACGCGGTCGAGCGCGCAGAGGAGATGATAGCGGCCGGGGCAGACATCATCGACGTAGGAGGGGAATCGACCCGCCCCGGCGCGGACCCGGTCCCCGTCGAGGAGGAGAAAGCCCGCGTCCTCCCAGTTGTCGAGCGCATCAACGACCTCGACGCGATGGTGTCGGTCGACACCCGCAAGGCCGAGGTTGCCCGAGCAGCACTGGACGCCGGAGCAGACATCCTCAACGACGTGTCAGGGCTGGAAGACCCCGAGATGCGCCTCGTCGCCGCCGAGTACGATGTTCCGGTGGTCGTAATGCACTCGATTAACGCACCGGTTGACCCCGACGCGGAGATTCACTACGACGATGTTGTCGAGGATGTCATCGACTCACTGACCGAGCGTATCCTGCTGGCCGAAAAGGCCGGTCTGCACCGCTCACAAATCATCATTGACCCCGGAATTGGGTTCGGCAAGACCGCAGCCGAGAGTTTCGAACTACTGGGACGAATCGGCGAGTTCAGCGGGCTTGGCTGTCCGATTCTCGTCGGCCACTCACACAAGTCGATGTTCGGGCTCGTGGGCCGAGAGTCCGGCGACCGGTACGACCCGACGGTGGCGGCGACGGCAGTTGCGGCCGAGCGCGGTGCCGATATCGTCCGGGTTCACGACGTGGCACCGAACAGAGCGGCTGTCGATGTCGTGCAGGCAGCCAGAGAACCAGACGAATACAAATAGGGACGACTATCGGGAGAGCATCGCACGCAACTGCTCGCGCGAAAAGAGCGTGCTTGGCCGGTCCATGTGGACGCCGATTTCGCCCTCGAACATCTTCATTCCGGCTTCTTGAATCTGCTCTGGCAGCGAGTAGCCCGCGCGGACGAGATGGCCGAGCGAGATGTCGGATTCGAGTTCGTCGCGCCAGGCCTGCTCGTAGGTCGACAGCGTCTGGGGGTCAGTCGGGTCGACGACATCGGCCGCAATATCTGCGGCGGTCATTCCGTAGAGAATGCCCCCACCAGTGAAGGGCTTGTTCTGGCCGGCAGCGTCGCCGAGCAGGAAGACCCGGCCAGTGTGTGTGCGCTCTGGCGGGCCGATGGGAATCAACCCTGAACAGCGTCGCTGTGTCTCGACGCCGTAGCCCGAGACGAACGACTCGAAGCGTTCAGTCACGTCGTCATCCGGTGGAGTTGCGAGACCGTACTCGACACCGGCGTCACCGCGAGGGATGCGCCACGCGAAAAACCGCGGGACGGTGAGGTGAACATCGACGAACTCCTCGTGGTCTGGCTCGTCGTGAAAGCCGAGCACGCCGTGCAGCAGTTCCTCGGGTTCCGGGAGGCCAACGGAGCGCCGGACTCGTGATTTGGGGCCGTCACAGCCGACGACCATCCGGCCCTGGTGGGTTTCCATCCCGTCAGGACCGCGAACACGCACCTCGACGTGGTCGCGCCGCTCAGCGATATCGACGACAGTGTGCCCTTCGCGAACCGCTGCGCCTGCGTCGCGGGCCGCCGCGGCGAGCGTGCGGTCGAGTTCCACGCGGTCGATGACGTTCGAGATTGGCTGCTGTTTGTAGAACTGGTGTGAGTCGCTGCCGGGGCCCTCTGTATGGAAGCGAGCACCACAGATTTCGTTCTGCTTCAGTCGTGACTTAGCGTCGTCGGGCACGAACGACCAGATGTCCGTGCTGACGTGGCCCGAGCAGGCGAGCGGTTTGCCGATTTCACCCTGCTCGAAGGCGACAACGTCGTTGCCTGCCTCGGCAACGCGGCGGGCGAACCGCGAGCCGGCGGGGCCAGCACCGACCACCACAAAGTCGTGCATACCTGACAATCTGTCTCGATTAGCATAGCACTCACGGTTGGCGACCGAGAGCGAACGTGCGTTGGTGTCGACCGAGTAACAGCTGGGAGTAGTCTCGACAATTCAGAAACCAAAAGGGGAATTTTCAAAAGCACGCCGTGTACATCTCAAGGTAATGGTATTGGAGCAACTCGCATTCGGGCTGTTCGCGCTGTTGACACTCGCGAGCAGTCTGGGTGTCGTTCTCGTCCGCGACGTGTGGCACGCGGCGCTGTTACTCGGGCTGGCACTCTCCAGCGTTGCCATCCACTACATCATGCTCAGCGCCGAGTTCCTGGCTGTTATCCAGGTGCTCGTCTACATCGGCGGCGTGCTCGTTCTGTTTACCTTCGCCGTGATGCTCACACGAGAGGACGAGGGTAACGACACGGAGGTAAGCGCATGACGACTCGCCCGGAGTTATTCGACATGGACCGCCGGGTTCTGCTCGGACTCATTCCGCTTGGCCTGTTTGTCTTTTTTACCGCGATAGTGCTCACGACAGACTTCTCCACCACGACGATTGCCGGATTCCCTAACGGCGGGTTGAGCATCGTCGAGGATATGGGCTACTCCTTCATCGGCGCGCCCGGACTGGCCGAACTCCCGACGGAGAACTTCCTCGTTGCGCTCGTGTTGATCGCAATCATGCTCGACGCCGCGCTGGACGGTGCGCTGATGCTCGCAAAGCGTGACGACGGAGGTGAGAACTGATGGCCGTTGCACCTGGCTGGTATCTCCTGCTCTCGGCGGCAGTCTTCTGTATCGGGCTCTTTGGCGTGCTCGTCCGCCGAAACGCCCTCATCTTCCTGATGTCTGTCGAGTTGATGATCAACGCCGCGAACATCAATCTCGTCGCCTTCTCGCTGGTCTACGGCAACATCACCGGCCAGACGTTCGTCCTGTTCCTGACCGCGCTGGCCGCCGCAGAGGTTGCTGTCGGCGTCGGCATCATCCTCGTAGTGAACCGCAACTTCGACAGCATCGACATCACTGACGCTGTTACGATGAGGTGGTAAGATGGTTGGATTGACACCACTTTCAGCCGGTTTTTCGCTTCCATTCGTCCCCGGCATTGGCGGCGTGGAAGTGACTGTGCTCTTCCCGCTGGTTACCTTCCTGTTGATTCTCGCGTTTGGGCGGTATCTCCCATTCAAGGGGGCTTACCTTGGAATTGTCTCGACTGGTGTGGGCTTTCTCGTTGCCGTCGCGACAGTCATCCAACTCGCAACTGGGGCCGGGATTCGCCACGAGACACTGCACACGCTCGTCGCGGGCGTCGAGGGCGCGGGCGTAACGCTCACGTTTGGTGTCCTGATCGACCCACTGTCGGCGCTGATGCTCACCATCGTCGGGCTCATCTCGCTGCTGGTCCACGTCTTCTCGCTTGGTTATATGAACGCCGAAGGGGAGATTGACCTTCCACGGTACTACGCCGCGCTCTCGCTGTTCACGTTCTCGATGATGGCCTTCGTCATCAGCGACAACCTGCTGATGTCGTTCGTCTTCTTCGAGTTGGTGGGACTGTGTTCGTACCTGCTCATCGGCTTCTGGTACCGCAAACCCGGCCCGGCAAGCGCCGCGAAGAAGGCCTTCCTCGTGACCCGGTTCGGTGACTACTTCTTCCTCATCGGCGTCGTCGCCGTGCTGGGCACGTTCGGCACCGCGCAGTTCGCGGGCACCGAGTCGTTCGTCACGATGGCAGAGACGGCACTCGAATCCGGCGACGCATCTGGCATCAACACGTTCGGGTTCGGCGCACAGACGTGGTTCACGGTCATCGGACTGCTCGTTCTCGGCGGCGCAGTCGGTAAATCCGCACAGTTTCCGCTGCACACGTGGCTTCCAGACGCGATGGAGGGCCCGACGCCAGTTTCGGCGCTCATCCACGCGGCGACGATGGTCGCGGCGGGTGTGTACCTCATCGCGCGGATGTACGGCTTCTACGCGCTGTCACCGACGGCGCTGTCGGTTATCGCCCTCGTCGGTGGGTTCACCGCCTTCTTCGCCGCGACGATGGCGCTAGTCAAACAGGAACTCAAGCAGGTGCTCGCGTACTCGACCATCTCGCAGTACGGCTATATGATGCTCGCGCTCGGTGGCGGGGGCTATCTCGCCGCTGTCTTCCACCTGACGACCCACGCGATTTTCAAGGCACTGCTCTTTCTCGGGGCTGGCGCAATCATCATCTCGATGCACCACGAGGAGAACATGTGGGAGATGGGTGGGCTGAAAGACGAACTGCGCACCACCTATCTCGCCTTCCTCGCCGGGTCGCTCGCGCTCGCGGGCATCTTCCCGTTCGCTGGCTTCTGGTCGAAAGACGAGGTGCTGTACGAGACGTTGATTCACGCACTCGGCGGCGGGTCGCCCGTGCTCTTCGTCGCCTACGCACTCGGGCTACTCGCGGTCATTATGACCGCGTTCTACACCTTCCGGATGGTGCTGTTGACCTTCCACGGTGAGCCCCGTACTGACGCCGCGGAAGACCCCCACGCGGTGAGCCTGAGCATGAAGGTGCCGCTGGTCGTGCTCGGCGTGCTCTCCGTCGTGGCTGGCCTGCTCAACATGGCCGTGCTCAAATCAGTGCTCCCGAAAGACGCCCTATTACTCGAACGCTGGCTCAACGGCGAGACAGTCGGCGGCGAGTTTGCAGAGGGTGCACTGACAGCGGAACACTACCACCACGTCCTGACGAGTGAGTACGGCGCAGGCTATACTGCCGGCTATGGCGGACTGGGCGAAGGAACGCTGGCGTTGGTCGGCGGCGTGGTTGCGCTCGTTCTGGCTGTGATTCCCGCGCTCGTTGCGTGGCGGCTCTACGGCGGTGCGGACCCCGACCCGCACATGACGAACCTCGGCAGTCTTCGCACGTTGCTCATGAACAACTACTATCAAGACGAGTATCAGGTCTGGCTGGCACGCGGGGTCACACTCCCGGTTGCAACGCTCGCAAACAAATTCGACCAAGGGCTTCTCGACGGCATCGTCGATGGCTCCGGCGGCGTGAGTCTCTTTGCGGGCGGTCGGTTCCAGCGACTCCAGAGCGGAGTCGTCACCACCTACGTCGCCCTACTGGCACTGGGACTGCTCGTCTTGTTGCTCGTCTTTGCGGTCACAGGGGGGTGGCTCTGAATGTTGATCGAACTCCTGCTCGCCGCCACCTTCCTCAGCGCGCTGTGGGTCTTTGTCGCCAGCGACGAGACGGCACCGAAACTGGCCGCGTGGCTCAGCCTCGTCCCGCTGGGACTGTCGCTGTACATGTGGACACAGTTCGACGCCGCCGGCAACGGGCTGCTGGCTGGCAGTGAGATTGCCTTCGAGACACAGATTGACTGGTTCCAGTTCGGCCAGTACACCCTGCAGTACCACGTCGGTGTCGACGGCGTGAGTTTCCCACTGGTTGTGCTGGTGACGGTGCTGACGACGCTTGCAATCATCTCCTCGTGGACGCCAATCGACGAGCGTCAGTCCCAGTTCTACGGGCTGATGTTACTCATCGAGATGGCGTTGCTCGGGGTGTTCACCTCGCTCGATTTCTTCCTCTGGTTCATCTTCTGGGAGGCAGTGCTGATTCCGATGTACTTCCTCATCGCCGTCTGGGGCGGGCCACGGCGGAAGTACGCAGGCGCGAAGTTCCTCCTGTACACGAATCTGGGTTCGCTGGTGATGTTCGTCGGTCTGTTCATGCTCGTGCTCGGACTGGGCGACTCGCTCACCCAACTCAGCCTGCCCGCGATTGCACAGGGGCTGCAGGCGGGCGAACTCAGCCGACCCGTCTTCGGGCTTGCTGGGGCAGACCTCCGGGCGGTTGCGTTCCTACTGCTGTTCCTTGGCTTCGCGGTCAAAGTCCCAGTCGTCCCATTCCACACGTGGCTGCCTGACGCACACGTTCAGGCTCCTTCGCCGGTGTCGGTCATTCTGGCTGGCGTCCTGCTGAAGATGGGGACCTACGCGCTGCTGCGATTCAACTTCACGATGCTCGCTGACGTGGCCACGAGTTCACCGGCAGCCGAGATTATCGCCGCCGTCGGTGTGGTCAGCGTCATCTACGGCGCGATGCTCGCGCTGGCACAGCGTGACCTCAAGCGGATCGTTGCGTACTCCTCCATCTCCTCGATGGGCTACGTCATCGTTGGACTGGTCGCGTTCACGCCCCACGGAATGAGCGGGGCCACCTTCCAGATGGTCAGCCACGGACTGATTTCGGGACTCCTGTTCATGTCCGTCGGTGTCCTCTACAACGCAACCCACACGCGGATGGTCGGCGATATGGGTGGCCTTGCCGATAAGATGCCACTCACTGCGTGGATTTTCGTCGCTGGCTCGTTCGCCTACATGGGCCTGCCGCTGATGAGTGGCTTCGTCGCCGAGGTGCTGATCTTTATCGGTGCCTTCGACTCCACTGTCGTCGCCGGAGCGCCGGTCTTTACTGCGATTGCGATGTTCGGAATCGTCATCGTTGCGGGCTATCTGCTGTGGGCGATGCAGCGGGCTATCTTCGGGCCGTTCGAGTTGGAGACCGACTACGATATCGAGCCAGCGCCCGTCCACGACGTTGCGCCGCTTGCCGTCCTGCTCGGGTTGATTATTCTGCTGGGCATCCAGCCAGACCTCGTCTACGAGGCGATTCAGGACGCAATCGGGCCAGTGCTCGAACTCAACAGCGTGTTCGGGGGTGAGCTGCGATGAGTGAGATAACGACACTCCCGAACTGGACGGCACTCGGGCCGGCACTGGCACTGCTCGCAACGGCACTTGCGCTGCTTGCCGTCGATATGGTCGACCCCGAGGAGTCCAGTAGTGTGCTCTTGACTGGCACCTCGGTCACTGGTGGTCTCGTCGCGCTTGGGCTGGCACTCTGGTATCTCTTTGCCGGCACCGGCCAGCCAGCAGCGGGCCAAGAAGCGCCACAGGGGGCGCTCGACCTGTTCGGTGGGGCGCTCGTCATCGACGCGATGTCACTGTTCTTTACGGTGATTGTCACGAGTGTTGCCGTCCTCGTGGCGTTTGCCAGCCACGAGTACCTGCGTGACCACTCGTACCAGGCTGAGTACTACTCGCTGGTGCTGCTGGCCGCGACGGGGATGGTGACGGTTACCGCCGCGAACTCCTTCGTCACGGCGTTCATCGCCATCGAACTCGTCAGTCTCCCCTCCTACGCGCTGGTCGCGTCGCTGAAAACCAACGAGGGGAGCTCCGAGGCAGGGCTGAAGTACTTCCTCGTCGGCGCGCTCTCGTCGGCAGTGTTCGCCTACGGCATTGCGCTGGTCTACGTCGCAACCGGGTCGCTGCAGTTCGACGCGGTCACGACGGCAATTGCCGACGGGACACCGTTCACGAGTCTGCTGGGCGTCGGGATGGTGATGATTCTCGGCGGCGTCGCGTTCAAGATTGCCGCCGTCCCGTTCCACTTCTGGGCTCCAGACGCCTACGAGGGCGCACCAGCGCCGATTTCGGCGTTCATCTCCTCGGCCTCGAAGGCCGCTGGATTCGTGCTCGGCTTCCGTGTGTTCGTCGATGTGTTTGGCGGCGCAATGGGCGTCTTCAACTGGGTGAATGCCTTCTTGATCATCTCTGTCGTGACGATGACCGTTGCCAACTTCAGTGCCCTCAAACAGAACAACGTCAAGCGGATTCTGGCGTACTCCTCGGTTGCGCACGCCGGCTACGTCCTCATCGCGCTGGCGGCCTTCACTGGCTCTGTCGACGGCGAGATTTCGATCCTCGGCGCGGGCATGGCCCATCTGTTCGTCTACGGCTTCATGAACACCGGCGCGTTCCTGTTCATCGCGCTGGCGGAACACTGGGAGGTCGGTCGAACTGTCGAGGATTACCACGGCCTCGGCGAGCAGGCACCCTTCGCGTGTGCAGCGATGACAGTGTTCCTGTTCTCGCTAGCTGGCCTGCCAATCGGCGGTGGGTTCTTCTCGAAGTTCTACCTCCTCTTTGCGACGGTCACCGGCGGACAGGGACTGCTCGGGGCCGCGCTGGTTATCAACAGCGTCGTCTCGCTGTTCTACTACACCAGAATCGTCCGCGCGCTGTGGACCGAGGACGCTGCTGCGGACCTGGAACTCACCGAGTACCCGACAGGGCTGTACATCGCCATCGCAGTTGCGGCGCTGGCCACGGTTCTGCTCATCCCCGGATTTGGCGTTGTCATCGAGTACGCCGAGATTGCCGCACGGATGATTGGCGGCTGAACCGAGTAGCGCCTGTTTTCTGCACTTAGCTCGAAAGGGTCGTATGCATCTGCTGATCACCGGCGGTAACGGCTTCATCGGGCGAGAAATTTGTCGGCGTGCCGTTGCCGATGGTCACGACGTGACGAGTGTCGCCCGCAGTGGACCGCCAAGCCCCGACCAGCGCGGGCCGTGGGCCGATGCGGTAACGTGGGTCGGCGCGGACGTATTCAATCCAAAAGAATACCGTGAGTTCTTGCCTGCTATCGACCGGATGATTCACTCCGTCGGCGTCATCTCAGAGACACCATCGGCAGGCGTCACCTTCGAGCGAGTCAACGGCGACTCGGCAATTCTCACAGCGCTGGAAGCGGAGCGTGCCGGCGTCGAGCGGTTCGTCTACATTTCCTCGTCGGTGACACCACCGCTGGTCGATGACAGATATCTCGACGCACGACGCCGCGCTGAGGAGTCGATTGCCGACCTCGATATGCCGGTCGTCGTCCCACGGTTCGGGCCAGTCTACGGACCTGACCAGCCACACTTTCCGGCTGTCGTCAACAAGCTATTCGGTGCGCTCGGTCGGTTCGATGCGCTCGCACGGCAGTTCGGCGAGGACCGACCGTTCAGTGTCGAGCAGGCTGGCGCGGCGACCTATCGGCTGGCGACGATGGCTGACCCGCCGGAGAGTCCGGTGCGTGCCGAGCGGTTGGCGGCGCTCTCGTAGCGACGGTTCAAAACTGCCAAGTCCCCGCGCTTGCTCGGTGCTGGTATGAAAGCGACAGCGAAGGCTCATCCGATTCAGGGGCTGGTGAAGTACCACGGGATGCGTGACGAACAACTTCGGTTCCCGTACCACGATTCGATCAGTGTCTGTACCGCACCGAGTCACACGAAAACCACCGTCGAGTTCGACCCCGACCGCGCCGAGGACCACTACCAGGTTGACGGCGAGGAGGTTGACGGCCGCGGGGCAGAGCGCATCGGGAGTGTCGTCGACCATGTCCGTGATCTGGCGGGCATCGACCACTCTGTTCGGTTCGTCTCGGAGAACTCCTTCCGGACGAACATCGGCTTTGGCTCCTCTGCCTCTGGGTTCGCCGCCGCGGCGACAGCGCTCGTCGACGCTGCTGACCTCGACCTGACCCACCCTGAAATTTCGACGATTGCCCGACGTGGCTCGGCGTCGGCGGCCCGTGCGGTGACCGGCGGGTTCTCGCATCTCTACGCGGGAATGAACGACGAGGACTGTCGCTCCGAGCGCATCTCGGTAGACGACGACTTTGCCGACGACCTGCGCATCGTTGCCGGGATGGTTCCCTCCTACAAGGAGACCGAAGCAGCCCACGAGGAGGCCGCCGAGAGCCACATGTTCCAGGCGCGGATGGCTCACATCCACGAGCAAATGCAGGCGATGCGTGACGCCCTCCGTACTCAAGATTTCGACGACGTGTTTGGGATTGCTGAGGAGGATTCGCTGTCGCTGGCGGCAACGACGATGACCGGCCCGTCCGCCTGGGTCTACTGGCAGCCACGAACTATCGAGATTTTCAACACGGTCCGAGAACTCCGAGACAGCGGCGTTCCGGTCTACTTCTCTGTCGACACCGGTGCGAGCGTCTACGTCAACACGACCGCAGACCACGTCGAGGAAGTCGAGGCGGCAATCGCGGACTGCGGCGTCGAGACTCGCGTCTGGCGAGTCGGCGGGCCAGCACACATTCTCGACGACAGCGAAGCGCTGTTCTAGAAGAACTCACCCAGCGACACACGCTGGGGCTCGAAGGCAGCCGAGAGCCCATCGAGAAGGGCGTCGTCGGTGACAGTCAACCCATGCAGTTGTCGGGCCCGGTCGACGCTCTGCGTGCCGACAGCGAGCGCTGAGAGCGTGCCGATGTCAGTCTCGACTGCTGGCTCACGGTCGGACTCCTCGACGCGCAGGCAGCCGTCTGCAACGCTGAACGCAGCGATATCCGTATTTTCCGACAGCGGGTCCGAGACTGCAATGGTACAATCGAGCTCTGCGTCCGGCCAGCCGAGACCATCGAGTGCGAAGACGCTCGGCGCTCGCACCATCGCACCCGGTTTGACTGTGCACTCGACGGCTTCAGGCGTCTCGACGCGGTCGAGCAGGTCCTCCGTGGGCCGAGTGACCTCGATGGACTCGATCTGTGCGCCGTGACTGCCCAAGAAGTCCAGCAGCGCCGAGTAGGCGCGCTCGTCAGCGACCCCGAGGGTATTCACCGACAGCGTCTCCGTACCGTCGACGGTGTAGACAAGATAACCTGCAATCTCACAGTCGCGCTCGTAGCCATAGATGTATGGCTCCGGCCCGCCGTCCCAGTTTGACAGTGTGCGCTCGCGCCACCACGCTGGCGAGCGCTTGAGTGAGAGCGCCAGCCCCTCGCTGTGGGCGCGCTCGGCAGACTGGAGTTGCGCCCACTCGTCGGGGTCGACCGGTCGCATCCGTCCGGGGAGGTCGGCGCTCGGCAACAGGTCAGGCGAACACTCGTAGTGTGCGCGGTAGTCGGCCACAGTCCAGCCGAGTTGCGCGTAAAACTCGGTGCTGAACGGCCACAGCGTGACCAGTGCAGCCCCACGTTCCTCGAACTCGGCGAGCGCTTCCCGGGCAAGTGCGCGGACGTACCCAGAGTCCCGGTCCTCGGGCGGCGTCGCCACCGCGCCGAGGCCGCCAATCTGTTCGTACTCTGTGCGGAGCCACGCGGTCAGGTCGTAGAGTTTGCAGGTACTGCGGAGTTCGTCGTTCTCGTAGAGTCCGTACGGGTCGGAAACGTCCGGCGGCCACGTCTGGTTCCCTGAATCATCCTGCAGTGGTCCCTGCTCCGGGGCGAAGGCATACCGCAGAATCTCGTTATACCGGCGGCGGTCAGATTCGGAAACGCGACGAAACGTCGTCATACCGGAGGGTCTCGCGTCCAGCTAAAAAGCGTATGGGCAGTCAGTCGTCGACTGTCGCCTCAGTCGTGGGTTCACCGTCGCCATCGGGGCTCTGGCCGGCCGGCCCGCGAACGTCGCCTGTCTTCCAGCGACCCTGCCGGAACAGCGCGTAGGCGATGGCTGCACCGGCGATGTTCGAGATGATGAAGCCCCACCAGATGCCCGGCGGCCCGAGTGCGCCAACGAGTTGTGGGAGTTCGAGGGAGATGCCAGCAACCGAGAGCGTGGCTGGACCGACGCCGTATGCCAGCGCGGCGGCGACTGGTAGCCGGATGAATCCGAGAAACGACACCGCGACGACAGCGGCCATCAGCGTGTGGCCCGCGCCACGGAAGGCTCCAGTGTACGCCCGCAAGACGCCGATGAAGCCGAACGTGAGCGCCACGTATCTGAGGAACGACGCAGCAACGTCGACGACTGCGGGGTCGTTCGTGAACACCGCAGCAATCGGGCGTGGCACGAGGAAGATGAGCACACCCAGTGCCCCAAGCAGGATGAACATCCACTTCGCAGCGAACTGGGTCGCGACGCTCGCGCGGTCAACCCGTTCGGCCCCGACGTTCTGGCCAACCATCGTCTCGACGCCCTGTGAGACCGCAATCGCGGGCAGGAAGATAACCGAGAAGATGCGGATGCCGATACCGAATCCTGCCACGACGACTGTCGAGAAGCCACCGACGACAATCAGCAGTGCGTTGACGGAGATAGCCCGACCAGTTCCTTCGATAGAGGCGGGGACGCCGATACGAAGGATTTTCTTGGCGTAGCCCAGATCCGGACGCATATCGGCGAGTCGAATCTTGACGCCACGGTGGCCAGCGAACATGATTGCCAGTCCAGCAACCATCGCAACACCCCGAGAGAACACTGTCGCGTAGGCCGCGCCCTCGATGCCCAACTCCGGGAAGAGCCACCAGCCAAAGATGAGAAACGGGTCGAGTGCGATATTCAATACGACCGAGCCAAACATCACAACCATCGGCGTGACGGTGTCGCCGTAGCCCCGCATCAGCGAGATGAACACGAAAAAGCCAAACATCAGTGGAAGCCCCAGCGAGATAACCTGCATGTACGCCGTCGCTGCGACGACTGTCGCAGGTTCAGCGCCGAATATCCGGAGCAGGTCTTCGACGACAAAGTAGCCGACCACCCCCAGTATCCCCGCCAGAATAAAGGAGAACATCACAGTCTGTGAGGCGGCATACTCCGCCTGTCGCTCGTCGCCGGCACCCGTGTTCTGGGCAACCAACACCGAGCCAGCGACTGACAGCCCCAGCCCCAGCGAGATGAACAGAAAGACCAGCGGGAAGCCAAACGAAATCGCCGCCAAGGCAGTCGTCGAGTACTGACCCAGCCAGAACGTATCGACGAGATTGTAGGCAGTCTGGAGGAGATTCGTGATGACGATTGGCAGCGAGAGCCAGAAGAGTGGCATCCCGATGTCGCCGCTGGTCAGTTCGAGTTCGTCGGGGCCTTTGAACATCAGGCGCTCACCCTGCTTGCAGTTGCACGAGCCCGGTGGTGGCGATGAGTTGACTGACCAGTCAGACAGTACACGTTCAGACAGATGGTGTGAGAATCTATATATCTTCTGAATGCCCTCCGAGTCAGGGGGCAGTCTCGGCGTGGACCGCGTCGAGTTGGTCGACAGTCGGCGCGGTGACGATGGTAACCTGTGAGCCGTCAGTGCGAATCTCTAGCGCCATATCGTAGCCCGACCCGGGGCCGAACTCGTACGTGCGGTCAGTGACTTCCTCGCCGCTCCGGAACGCAATCAGTTGCTCGTACCCTGCGACGAACGGTTCCCATTCCTCGGGAGACGCCCACTCCGTTGTCCAGACTGCGCCAGTTTCGTTCGCTGGCCCCTGATAGGTATAGAGTCGGTCGCCGCGCCAGCCGGCGGTTTCGGGCTGATAGTACTGGTATGTGCGGAGGCTCCCCCGTGCGCGAAACGCCTCCGGTTCGTAGATTGTCACTGCGCCGTCGGATTCGATTGTCGGAGCAACGAACATCGCCGAGATGCCGGCGATACCAATCCGGTCGTAGCCGGGGCCGTACGCGCCACTGTACCGCTCGAAGTCGTCTGCACTCCGGTCCGGAACGGTGACGTTGGCAACCTCGAAGTCAGGATAGCGTTCCGGTCGGATGACCTCCATCGCGCTGGTCGGCGGGTCATCGTACAACTTGTTGACTGACTCCCAGCCGTTGCCCGTCTCGTAGATGTTGTCGATGAACGCAGGGCCGTCGTTGTACGGCTGAATCGTCTGGAAGTACAGCCCCCAGTTTGCCGGCCCGGAGGAGCCACCGCCGCCACCGCCGCTCGTGTCTCGCTGTGGCGTGAGACAGCCCTGTTCCCAGCCACCGTTACGACAGGCCCGGCGGTACTGCTGCTCGATATAGTGAACATCACCCTCGATAAGCCCGAGAATTGCCTTGTCACGGTCGAACGTGTCCCGTCTGTACTGACCGAGGTCGAAATGCTGGTCCTGAATTGCGTGGCCTATCTCGTGGGCCAGCACTGCCTCGTCGATGCGCAGACGCTCGGGGTCATCAGAGACGATGACAATCTCCTTCGTGACGAAATTGTAGGTCCCGCCGACGGTTGCGCCGCGGTTTTGCTCGCGCTCTTCGGTGCTGTCAGTCTCTGTCTCAGAGAGCAACCGAATCGCCAGCGCAGCGTTGTCGGCCAACCTGCGCTCCCGAGAGACATCGAAGAGACTGGACTGGTTCTCGCGGAACTGCTCGCGGCTCAGAATATCGACCGGCGGCACGCCGTCTTTGGCCGGCAGACAGCGCAGGGCTTCGACCCGTGCGGCAGCACGAGCGCTCATCATCTCGACTTCGGAGGCGTTGAGTCCATCGCTTGCGTTCACGGGCAGTGGTTCGTCGTACCAGTAGCCGCCAGCCCAGCCAAGCGTCTCAGACGTGTTCCCGCTCGGGTCTGCATAATCCGCCGGCGGCGTCGCAGCACACTCGTCCACGACGCTCGTGGCCTGCTGTTCTGACTGGTTGGACGTGGCGGTTGCTCCCGTGTCGTCGGTCGTGTTGACCGGCGAGGCCTCAGTCGCTGCGGGTGAGTCACC
>JAQCNR010000484.1 GCA_028274925.1 Halovenus sp. | reverse complement strand
CCGATGGAGAAAAAGACCCACTTCATCGAGCAGGACCGCTACTGGGTAAACAAGCCCTACGCGTTCATTATCATCTTCAAATCGCAGAAAGAAAACGAGATCAAGTACTACGTCGTCGAGCCACATTTCAATAAAATCGAGGACGAACTGCTCGACTTCCTGTCACAGAAACTCAAGACCGCCATCAAATATTCTGAGGATGAGGTGATCGTGCAGGGAAGCGAGTCCGACCGCGCGGAGGTTATCCAGCGAGAGGCCGAACGATTGCTCCGGCGGTACGACCTGTACTCGGGCCGGTCCAAACAAGAACGGCAGTCCACGGCAGCAAACAACGGCGACGGCGGGCTGATGGCCTCGCTCAAAGGCGTCTTTGGTGGGGAGGACGAACAACCGAGCGACGCCGCAACGAACGGAAGCGGTGAGACAGCAATCCAGGCCGCCGAGCGACAGCTCGAAGGGATTACCGTTCGGCCGGAACCAGAGATTATCGCCGACGACCCTGATACCCTCTCCGAGTATCAGGTCGAAAAGATCCTGTACATTCTGAAACGCAACTTCATCGGCTACTCCAGAATCGACCCGATCAAACACGACATCAACGTGGAGGATATTTCCTGTGACGGGTACAACAGCCGTGTCTTCGCCTATCACACCGACTACGAGCAGATTATTACGAACGTCAAACACGGCAAAGACGAACTGGACGACTTCGTCGTCAAACTCGCACAGCGGTCGGGCAAAGGTATCTCGAAACGCCAGCCACAGGTCGACGCCACCCTCCCGGATGGCTCGCGTGCCCAGTTGACCCTCGGTGCGGAAGTGTCCGACCACGGGACGAACTACACCATCCGTCAGTTCAAAGACGTGCCGTTCACCCCGGTCGACCTGATCAACTGGAACACGTTCAACCTCGACGAGATGGCCTTCCTCTGGCTCTGTATCGAGAACCACAAATCGCTGATCTTCGCTGGTGGTACGGCGTCAGGGAAGACGACGAGCCTGAACGCGGTGTCGCTGTTTATTCCGTCGAGTGCAAAGATCGTCTCTATCGAGGATACCCGCGAGGTCGAACTGCCACAGCGGAACTGGGTGGCAAGCGTGACCCGGCCCTCCTTCGGTGAAGACGATACCGGCGACGTCGACGAGTTCGACCTGCTGGAGGCCGCACTCCGACAGCGCCCAGACTATATCGTGATGGGTGAGATTCGTGGTGAGGAGGGTCGAACGGCCTTCCAGGTCATGTCGACCGGTCACACCACCTACACCACCTTCCACGCTGACTCGGTGGGTGAGGTCATCAAGCGGTTCACCACGGACCCGATTAACGTCTCGAAGACGCTGTTTACCGCGCTGGACCTGGTCTCGATTCAGACCCAGACCCGTGTCGACGGCCACAAGGTTCGTCGAAACAAGGTGCTCACCGAAATCAACGAGTACTCGCCGGAGAACGACGAGATCAATGTCCGGGATGTCTACGAGTGGCGCGCCGAGACGGACAACTACATTCAGATGGGGTCATCCTCGACGCTCGAAGAGATCAAGTTCGACCGCGGGTGGTCCGACGACCGACTCAACGAGGAACTGTTCAAGCGAAAGACAGTGCTCGCGTACCTCATCCAGAACGGGCTGAACACCTACACAGAGGTGGCGGCGACTGTGCAGGCGTTTATCAACGACCCGGAGACCATCCTCACAATCATCTCACAGGATAAGCTCGCGCGGTCACTCGAGGACCTCCGAGAGATGGAGTCAGTCAAGATCAACGTCGACCCCGACGAGGAGGAACTCGTGCCGCGGCCAGACCCCGGCGACGAACTGGTCGACGAGACGAACGAGATTCTCTCCCAGGCCGAACGCCTGCTCCAGCAGTACCGTGATAAGGAGACAGGTGACCTCGTGGCGGCGCTGTCGGGTGCCAACGACGCCGAAGAGATCGAAGCCGACGCCGACGCCGACGAGGGCGAGGAGTTCGACTTCGGCCAGTTCGTCCCGAAGGCAGGCTCGGAGGCTGAGGAGGAATGAGCATCGAGACTAAGGAGACACAGACAGAGGAAGCCCGCCAAGATAGCTCGCTCGGCGGGCGGTTCTATCCGCTGTACAAGCGGTTGTTTGACGGTGAGAGTGACTTTGTCAGCGGCGTCGAGAAAAAACTCGCACAGGCCCGGATGGCCGACAACGTCGAACTGTTCATCTCGCGTGCGCTGGCTGTCGGGCTCATCGCCGGACTCGGGCTGTGGATTCTCGGCATGTTGCTCGGCTATCTCTTCCTCCAGATCGTCGGCTGGGAAGGACTCGTGCCGTTGCCCGAAGGGCTTTCACAGGTTGTCGACATCATCCGCGAACCAGCAATCTTGATTGTGTCGGGACTGATATTCGGTTCCATTGGCTTCGCAATCGGGTTCGGGTCACTGATATCAGTGCCGTATTTCCGGTCTGGTGCGCGCAAGCGTGAGATCAACATTCTGCTCGCTGACTCGGTGTCGTTCATGTACGCGCTGTCAGTCGGGGGGATGAACCAGTTGGAAATTCTCCGGGCGATGGCCAAGGCCGACGACACGTACGGTGAGGTGGCAAAAGAGTTCCAGTCGATTGTTCTCGAAACGGAGTATTTCGATACAGATTATCGGACTGCAATACGAAATCAAGCGCTGGAAACGCCCAGCGACGAGCTCGCGCAGTTCCTGACGGATATGCTGTCGATTGTCGACTCCGGAGGTGACATGACCGATTTCCTCGAAGACCAGAAGAACAAACAGCTCCGGACGGCCCAACAGGAGCAGAAAAAACAGCTCGATACGCTGGAACTGTTCGGCGAGATGTACATGACGCTGTCGCTGTTCCCGCTGCTTTTGATCATTATTCTGGTGATCATGGGACTGATGGGCGGCGGACTCGACCGGTTCCTGCTGAATGGCACGGTGTATGGCCTGATTCCACTGATTGGCGCGGCCTTCCTGATTCTCGTCTCGACGGTCACGCAGGACGAACTCGGTGACGGGTATCTGCGTCCAGAAGCCGATGAGGCGTTCACTGTCGAAGAAGGGATTGGCGTGTTCAATCCCGGACTCGTCGAAGAGTACACCGGCGACAAGAAGGTGTTCGACCAGATCAAGCGCCGTGAAGGAACTCACGAGCTAATGGAGATTCTTCGGTCGCCACACCTCTTTTTCAAAGACCACCCGAAGATGATTCTCCTGATCACGACGCCGCTGACTGCGCTCGTGATGATCGGGCTGGTGGTCTCGGGGAGCGCACCGACATCGGTTGGCGGAATTCAGGACAGTCCGGTCTGGGGCACATTCGTCTGGATGTATCTCCCAATCTACATGAACATGTTGCCGCTCGCAGTCTTTCACGAGTGGAATGTCATCTCGCGGAAAGGCATTCTCGGGAATCTCTCGGAGAACCTGCGGAAACTCGCGAGCGCGAACGACACCGGAATGACGCTGCTGGAGTCGATCAGAACCGTCTCTGACACCTCTTCGGGGAAACTCTCCGACGAGTTCGAGACCATGCACGCGAAAGTGAACTACGGGACGAGTCTGAAAGACGCCATGCGGGAGTTCAACAACAAATACCACCTCCCGCGACTCGCCAGAACTGTAAAACTCATCAGCGAGGCACAGGAGGCCTCGAGTCAGATTCAGGACGTGCTCTCGACAGCGGCAGTGGCCTCAGAGAATCAGGACGAAATCGCCCGAGAGCGAAAGGCCCGAACGCGGATGCAGATGGTCATTATCATCATGACCTTCCTGACGCTGCTTGCGGTGATGGGGCTACTGCGCGTGCAGTTCCTCGACACGATGGCGAACCTGGGCAGCACTGGCGGCGGCAGTGAGGGCGCCTCTGGGGAGTTCGGGGCAGACATCGATACCGGCTATCTCTCGATGGTCTTTTTCCACGCGGTGACGCTGCAGGCAGTCGTCTCCTCGTTCATCGCAGGCTACATCAGAAGTGTCGAACTGATGGCCGGGCTGAAATACGCCGTCATCCTGGCGACGATAACACTGATCACGTGGACAATCGTCGAACAGATCTCGAGCGCGAACAGTTCCGAATCGGCAACTGCCCTGCTCCTGCTCGTGACTCCGGCCGGCCGGACGGTCGTGACCAGAGCAAGTCAAAAGATTGAAAAGATGCGAGCGAGTCACCCCGAGTCATGAACCAGCGGGGACAGACAGCGTACGATTACCTCTTAGGGATCGTACTGCTGTTGGTTGCGATTATTACGGCGCTATCACTGTTCCCGCAGGTATTCGGTCCCTTCGTCGACCCTGTGTCGGCAGACAAAGAGAAGATGGCCGACCGGGTTGCGGAGGAAATACTCGAAGATAACGCGACAGTGGCGGGTGATAGGACGCTCAACGTGAGCGGACTGGACGGTGACGACGACTACGTGGAGGGGCTGAAAAAACGAGCAGGGGTGAACGAGTATCGCAGCCTCAATATTACCGTACAAACGCGGACGAAAACGATTGCACAGGCCGGCGACGAGCGACGTGGGAACGAACCGTCGGCCACGACCGTACGCACGGTGCGGACAACCGGCGGTCCGTGCGAGCATGGGTGCCAACTCGTAGTCTGGGTGTGGTGACAATGCAACCGATGGAACACGACAGACGGGGACAAGCGTACGCTCTGGAAGGGATTATTGGTGCGATTATCGTCATCTCGGCACTGGTACTGGGACTGCAAGCAGTCGATATCGCGCCGTGGACCGGTAATCAGGAGTTCGGCAGTTCAGAGACTCGAGCCGAGGTTGCAGATACGCTGGCCGTGGCCGAAGACGTTGGTGCATTACAGACGGCAGTGACCTGCGTCGACGCTGAGGGTAATCCACATCCAGAGGTCGCGGCAGCCGACGCTAACGTAACCGAGTTCGGACCGGTGTTGAATCAAACACTCAAAGGCCAGTACACCTACCGGATTAGTATCACGTATCCCACAGCCAGCGGCTACGAAAGCGAGCAGATCGGGCCACGGCCGCCGCTGGCAGATGTCGACACCGTGAGCGCGTCGCGGTATCTCACGCTGTCGGAGACTGACCCGGTCTACGAGGTCGAAGACGGACGGTGTCGACAGGTCGGGACCCTCGGTGAGGACGATGACGATATCTACCTCAATGACCAGAATCCGTCGAGTGACGAGCACGTCTATGCAATTGTCAGGGTCAGGGTGGTCGCATGGTGAACAGTCGCCACGAGCGCGGGCAGTTGGTCCTGATCGCAGCCATTCTAGTTGCGACAGCTATTCTCGGGGCGGTTGTGTTGTTGAATGCTGTCCACTCCTCACCGAATGTGAAGGCACAGAGTGACGCCCAGAGCCTCTCGGACACTGACCAGATGACCGAACAACTCCACCGCCACGTCCGAAAACTGTTCTTTGCAACGAGTACGGGCGATGGGGAGAAACACCAACCGTACGCCGAGATTGGAGCGCTGGGGCCAAACGTCACGGCGTACAACGCGCAGTTGGGGACGTTTGTTTCCAGAGAGAAACCAGTAGTCACCGATGTGGAGTACGACCCAGCGAGGAGTGTCAGTGGCGGTTTTGTCGCCGGCAGCGCAATTCCCAACGAGTCAAGCTTTTCCGATCGATACATCGAGGGCGCAGCGTCGCTGCCGTATCTGAACGTGACTGTCGCTGAAGACGCCGAGGTCGTCATTGAACTGTACGACGGGCCTGGACCAACCCCTGAACAAAGTATCACACTTGACGGAGAGAACACAGATTACGAGACCGTATCGGGAACTGTGACCTGCAGCGTCGTTGGGCCGGAACCAGACCCCGGAGGTAACGCGGGCGCAACAGTAGAGTTAGAGAAGCGATCCGGCGTCATCCGAGACGCAGACGGTGATAGCTGCACGTTTGCGTTCGAGGAGATGAGCCAGTACGATGTGCGGATCACAGCGGGTGGCTCGTCTACGGTTGACGGGTCGTTTGCCGTCACCGGGGGTACTCCCGCGAGCGTGTCGACGTACGGCAATCCAGACGTCCGGACTGAATCCCCCGTCATCGTCAACCCGACGGTCGAAATCTCCTATCAGACACCGAGTGTTGCCTACGATAGCGAGTATACACTGTTCACGGAGGCAGAGGGATGAACGGAGACACGCGCGCAGTGTCGGTCGCAATCACACACGCACTGACAGTCGCTATCTCGACGGTGTTAGTTTCTGGACTCATCATCGGTGCGGGAACGTTGCTCGAATCTCAGCAGCAAAACGTCGGTGAGCAGCAACTCCGAGAAATCGGCAGTGACGCCGCGAGCTACGTCAACACCTTCGACCGACTGAACGCAACCGGCGATAATGTCAATGTCTCGGTCAAGCCCGAGTATCCCGAGCGAATCGCCGGGTCGTTCCGGTACACGATACAGCTCAACAACGACAGTCTCGTGGTGCGGTCTGCGCAGTTGGGCCGCTCGGTGGAGTTTCCGATAGAGACAGAGACAGCGATTGGCCCGTCCGGGATCAGCGGGGCAGACGCCGAAATCAACCTCTGTGAGGGCGAAGAAATCAAACTGGGGGAGTGTGACATATGAGCCGACGAACTGACAGTAACCGCGGAGTGTCCGACGTGGTGGCGTTCGTGCTCACCTTCTCGATTATCATTACCGGCGTTGGCGTCGTCTCGACGGGCGGGTTCGACCGACTTACCGAGTTCACCGCCGACCAGCAAGTTGACAACGGCGAACGTGGGATGGAGGCGGCGGCCGTTGCCGTCGATGACGTT
>JAQCNR010000483.1 GCA_028274925.1 Halovenus sp. | reverse complement strand
ATTTCAGCACTGCTGTCAGGTGTTTCACGGAGCTGACGCGATTCACTCCCGCCCTGCTCAGTCCTCGGTTCCGACTGAGCGTCGGAACGATCGTCTTTCGCGGGAAGGGCGGGATTCTCTCGCTGTATGAAGATAGTTGTCTCACCGGGATTTATTATCCTATCTTCTGTAGTAGGTAAGACATGACCGTCGCGTACCTTCGTGGTCCCTCATACGCAGCCCTCCAGAAGGAAGCGTTTGATCGGGCGGCCGAGCAGAGCGGGTCTGAACCAAGTAGTGTCATTTGGCTGGATGGGAACAGTCATCGCCAATCGTATGTTGCTGATGCATGGGCGGCAAACCACCCTCCGTTGGAAATTCAAGTCACGTCGTTCAGTGATATCGTCGGTGAGTGCTACGACCATATTGCCGGTCCAGCAAGGCTACTCGATGCCCCGACTCGCCGCCGCATCATCGACCACACACTACGGTCACTTGCTGCCGATGACGTGCTTCCCCAGGCTCACCGCTACCGCGGCGAGTTCAGTGCCCTGTTCAATACGCTTGAATCGAATAGATATGCTGACCCTGCGAGTGTCGAGCGCCTCGCCGCAGAAAGTCTTCTCTCCGACCGGGCCGAAACGGTTCTCACGGAGGCTTATGCACGGTTCAACTCTTACCGTGACGCTGTTACAACGCCTGATGAATACACTCAACATGAGGCATACGAGACTGTCCTGACTGCCGACACGGAGTTCACTGATTCGTTCCCGACGGCAGACGTGGTCGTGGTTGCTGGGTACTACGAACTCTCTAGGAATCAACAGCGATTTTTGAGCCAAATCGCGGATGAAATTTCCCTCATCGTCACGTTACCTCTCGTTGGTTCAGCTGTGACAGCTGATAGGGCCTCCACCGGAGCGAACACAATCGTGGCTGATACTGATGCATTTTACCGTCAACTCAGTTCAACGGTTGAGACAGTAGCGTCTACGACCTCGCTACAGGCACTCGCCGGGAATCTCTACACACCCGGCAACAGCTCGGTAGAGGGTGGGCCTGACGAACTGACATGGACTAAACCAACGACACCCGACCGCGAAATCCGTCACGTCGCTCGCACGGTCCGAGATCAGCTAGCGACCGAGGATGTCCACCCGGATGATATCCTAATCGTTGTACCAGGACTGCTGACGTACCGCGAAAGTATCGAAGAGATATTTGATCAGTATGACCTCCCGGTTGCAGCGGGTACGACACGACTTCTCTACCAGACATACACCGGCAGAGCGATACTCGATGCTGTGGGACTTTGCGAGGAGGATGACCCCAGCGTCGAAACTGTTGCTGCACTTCTCACCAACCCGTTAACCAATATACCTGGAGACGACCATGCCGCAATAGCTGGGTTCGCTCGTCGTCTCCTGGCCGATAATATCGACGCACTTGTTGAGCAGGCCGACTTTGACACGTCTACGGCTCTCAAGACGCTCTTTGAACAGGCCGACGCCGCCGCACGCTCCTCAGGGGTCGAAGTGATAGCTG
Organism: Halovenus sp.; assembly: GCA_028274925.1. Classification (GTDB taxonomy): domain Archaea; phylum Halobacteriota; class Halobacteria; order Halobacteriales; family Haloarculaceae; genus Halovenus. The sequence continues at coordinate 2,571 of JAQCNR010000483.1, read as the reverse complement.
CACTCCGTGAACTGTTCGATACCCTGGGGATCAAGACTCAGCTCGAGCAAGTTAGCAGCACAGACGGCGAGCTGTCGTTTGATGCGCGGATGGAGCGCCGTGCGTATAGACAGGTACAGGATCTTCTCGGGGCGACTGCACGCGTCACTGAGGAGCTAGGACCCCACGAGACGCTGGTTGCAATGAGCGATGCACTTGATAAGCTGCAGGTGTCGGCCCCGCGGCAGGCAAGCCACGGGGTAATCGAGGTCGTTGGTATTGAGGACTCGTATATGCAGAGCTTTGACCATCTCTATTTCATGGACCTGGTCGAACGCGACTTCCCCGTTGACCCGGACCAACCACGGTTTTTCGAACATATCGAAGAAAACTTCGCCGACATCGAACCGACCGCTCACCGCTCAGAGGCACGATATCAGTTTGCGACGCTGCTGGCCAGTGCTGACACCGTCCACCTCACGACGCCCGAGATGACCACTGACGACTCGTCGCTACTCGAGTCAGCTGTGCTTGATGAACTCCGACGCGTGACCGGCATCGAGCCGTCTGGACCTGACCACCGCATTGGGTCTCCCGAAGACGTACAGCGTGCACTCGGCCGCATTCGCGGCCAACCGCCCGACGAAGCTGCTTCCCAGGCCATCGATAACGGTGTCTTCGAGCCTCCTGCAGCAACATTTATTCAGCGAGGAGTGACGTGTGCCATGCATCGCAGCTCGCCACAAGTGCGAACTCGCCACGATGGACAACTGGACACTGCGGTCGTTGACGACTTACATCCTGCTGCCGAACGCGAAGGGTACAGTCCGACGCGGCTGACCCGGTACGCGAAATGCGGATTTAAATACTACGCCGATAGGGTCATCGACCTCGAAACGCCCGACGAAATCTCCCTCGAACCAGATCCACTCGAAGTCGGGAGCATCATTCATGATACGCTCGAAATGTTTTACACCGAGCTTCAAGATGAACCCGGCGACTCAGTTGACCTCAGTGACTGGGACCGAGACACACTTGAGGAACGTCTACTCACCGCGACACACCGTGTCCTCGATACCCAGGAGCTCCACTACGAGGATGCGTTTTACGAGAGCTGGCTCGATACGCTTCTCGCTGGGTTGTGCGATGCTGCTCGGAACGACCACTTTGGCGGTGATGGAATCTTTCATAGTGAAGCTGCCGGTGTGTTCTCCCGGTTCCTTGATCACGAACTAGAACAGGAAAACACGCCAGCGTGGTTCGAAGTCGGCATGGACTTTGCGGCCGACGGCGACGGGGAATTTGAGTTGGTGCTTCCCAGCGGTCGGTCGGTGGCTATCGGCGGCCGTATTGACCGGGTTATGATCGACATGGGCAGCTCTCCGCCAACTGCAACGGTCCACGACTACAAAACGAGCTCACAAACCACCAAGCTAACCATCGACGGTGTCGACTTCCAACTCCCGCTGTATGCAATTGCCGCGTCGCGTGAATTCGAAGACTCCGATATCAACACTCCCGTTGATGCGGGTTACTACATTGTAGACCCGCCGGACGGAGTCAGGGAACCGTGGTCATTGACGACTTACATCGGTCGCATGTCCGGCAGTGACTCTCCGCAAACAGACTACGAACGCTTGCTTGAAACCGCCACGCCACAGCGGTTAGAAGCCATCATTGATGGCATCGAGGGCGGCGCGTATCAACCAACTATTGTTGATGCAGACACCGCTGGTTGTCGATACTGCGATTACAGAAATGTCTGTGATGTTCGCCATCACCATGCCTCGGGACTTGTCACGACGATGGACACTGATGATCGGCCCGGCTACGTCCCACAGGCTGCTCGTGAGGACTCGCTGCTGGATCAGTACGGGGGTGACGACGCGTGACAGACGAATCAGACCCCCGCTCTGGAGAGGGAACTGCCCAAGACAGCGACGCCGGGGCTCTCACTCCGACGGGTGAACAAAAAGCTGCCCTGGAAACTGACCACCACATATCGATCACAGCAGGTGCTGGGACAGGAAAGACCTTCACACTTACTGAACGCTATCTCCACATTTTGGAGAGAACTGACGCAACACCGGAGAACATCGTGACGATTACGTTCACGACTGACGCAGCCAACGAACTACAAGACCGAATCCGCGACATCGCTGGTGAGAGACTGACCGAAGCCGCCAGTGACGACACCGATTACGACCGTTGGCGAGCGATCAAAGACGACATTGAAGACGGATATATCCATACCATCCACGGCTTTTGTGCCCGTCTGCTCCGTGAATTCGTTGTTGACGCACCTGTCGAACCGGATTTCGACGTGTACGACGAGGCCAATGCGACCGCGTTGTCACAGCGAGCCTCCCGACGCACCGTCGGTGACCTGCTACACCTGCTGGATACACCAGACGCTGCGACGCCTGATGCAGTTACTGACTCGTCCGTCAGTCGTGGTAATGCAACCGATGCCGTGCATCATCTCACGAGAATCTGGAACCGGTCAACACTTGAGGACATCCTGGTCGGCTTGCTTGACGCGCGCCCTGCAAGCAAAGAGTGGGCCGACGACTGGGCTGACGCCACTCCCGA
>JAQCNR010000482.1 GCA_028274925.1 Halovenus sp. | reverse complement strand
GGCGACTGAGGGCGACGTGGCCGTTCGGGGCGCGGCCTCGGCACTGAAAGAGCATCCGGAGATCACGACCCAATCGAAGAATATCATGGGCGTCGTCGTCCCCCAGATTGAGTCGACCAAGGTCCAGAAAAACCTTCAGGAGCGCGGCTACGGTGTTCTCGGCACCAGCGCACGCATCGACGAGGCAGCGGGGGCATACGAAGAACTTATCGACCAGATTATTCTCGCTGCAGAAGTCGAGACGGCGATGAAGAAGATGCTCAACGAAATCGAGACGACCAAGCGCCGCGTCAACGCCCTCGAGTTCAAACTGCTGCCCGACCTCCACGAGAATCAGGAGTACATCGAGCAGAAACTCGAAGAGCAAGAGCGTGAGGAGATTTTCCGCCTGAAGAAAATCAAAGCCAAAAAAGAGGAGGAAGAACGCGAGGAGCGTGAACAGGAGCAAGAGGCCGAGAAAGAGCAGGAGCCCGTCTCTGCGGACGACTAACGACGAAGACGCCGGTACATTTTACAGTATTCACCGTCTACAACTAGCCAATGAGCGACAGCGAGGAACTGGACGAACTCGAACGAATTCGCCAGCAGAAGCGCGAAGAACTGAAAGAACAGCGTGACTCTGGAGAAACGGGGTCAGCCGCCGGGAACACCGAGACCGGAGAGACACCCAACTCACCGATCGAAATCGAAGACCAGTCACACTTTCAGGAGGTGACGTCGACACACAATCTCGTACTCGTCGACTGTTATGCAGACTGGTGTGGGCCGTGTCAGATGATGGAGCCGACAATCGAATCACTCGCCGCCGAGAGCGATGCAGCAGTCGCGAAGGTGGATGTCGACCGCCACCAGCGCCTCGCCCAGCAACTCGGCGCACAGGGCGTGCCAACGCTGGTTGTCTTCGCGGATGGTGAGCCAGTCGAGCGAGTGGTCGGCGCGCAGGACCGGACAACGCTGGAGCAACTCCTCCAGCGGGCCGCCTGATGCAGGGTGTCGTCCCGGCGGCGGGCGAAGGAACACGGATGCGCCCACTCACGGCCGACAAACCCAAAGGGCTGGTGGAGGTAGCCGGCAAGCCACTGCTGACACACGTCTTCGAGACACTGCTCGGGGTAGGTGTGAGCGAACTGGTCGTCATCGTCGGCTACCGTGGAGAGCAAATACGAGCACGATACGGCGAGTCGTTCGACGGTGTCCCAGTCCGATACGTCACACAGCAATCCCGAGACGGACTCGCGGACGCGCTGTTAACTGCCGAGAGCAAAATTACCGGTGACTTTGTGCTCTTGAACGGCGATAACGTGATCCGAGCCAACGTCGCCGAGATGGTGAACCGCCATCGGGAGACTGGTGCTGACGTGACGGCGGTGACTGAACAGGTTCCGCTTTCGGCGGCAGGCAAGGGGGCAGTCTTCGAGGTGACAGATGGGTCGATCACTGGCATTGTCGAGAAGCCCGAACAACCGCCATCAACGCTCATACCCCGGGGCTGTTACGCGTTCTCGCCAAAAATCTTTCACGCCTGTCACCTCGTGACGCCACAGCGGACCGGAGAGTACGAACTTACTGACGCTATCGACCTGTTATTGCAGGCCGGGCGGCGTCTGGAGACTGTCGAACTGGATGGCTGGTGCCAGAATGTGAATACGCCCGCCGACCGCGCGGCCGTTAGGAGTCGACGTACTGACTGAACGGTTGGTCGTCTGGGCCCCCTCAGCCGAAGCGAGTATAATTTCCTACGTGAGAAATGTTGGGAAAACAGAAGTTTCTGGCGGTAAGTCGCTGTGATAGGAAACGGTACTACTATTACAGTGCCGACGTGATGTCGGCTGTATGAGACGTAGGGACTATCTGGTGCTCGCGGGTGGATCGATGACCGCAGCGATTGCAGGGTGTAGTGGGAACGACGACGACGGTGGCTCAGACGATGGGTCAACCGACGGGACAGAAGACGATACCGGCGGGTCGGACGATGGGGGAGAAACAGACGATGGAGAGGAAGAACAGCCAGCGCCGGCAGTGTTCGAGGTCAGCAATGTGTCGTTGGGTCAGGCGACGGTCGCCGCCGGGGCGTCGGTCGAACTGACAGCAACGATTACCAACACGGGCGAGCAGAGCGCGACGAAAACGGTCGAACTTCGACAGGCAGGCAACGTGGTCGCCAGCCAGGATCTGCAACTCGACGGCGGCGGCGAACAGACCGTTACGTTCGAACCGGACACGAACCTCGACCTCGGTGAGTACGAGTTTAGCCTGCTGACCGAAGACAGTGAGGGGACGGCGACGCTAACCGTCGCCGAAGGCAATTTCGTCGTAGAGAACCTCTCGCCGGCGACGGCCGAACTCACGATTGGTGACCCGCTGACAGTCACCGCAACAGTCGTCAACGATGGACCGGTCGAAGATACGAAACCAGTCGAACTCCGCGTCGACGGTGCAACAGTTCTCGAACAGGAGATAACACTGGGTGCTGGCGCGTCCCAATCTGTCGAGTTCAGCGGCGTCGACACGAGTGGACTCTCGACCGATGTCGAACAGCACAGCATCTGGACGCCTGATGACGAGGCAACAGGTGTACTCTCACTGCTACCAGTCGAAACCGGACCCGGAACACTAGAACTGAATGTTGTCGACGCAGACGGTGTCGCTATTGGCGGTGCGAACGTGACTGGTGACGGAATCGACGAGACGACCAACGACGACGGCATTCTCACCATCGAACTGGATCCCGGCGAGTACGAACTCACTATCGTCTCCGGTGAGTTAGAGGCGACCCAGACGGTTACCATCGAAGCGGATGAAACGACCAGCGCGACTATCGAACTCGTTGCCAGTGCGACCGGTGCAATTTCATCCTTCGACGGCATCAACTCCTCCGGATTCACGGCCTTCGCGGAGGACACCGAGTCAGACGCCCGCGAGAACGGGATTAGCTTCCCGCCGGGCGATGTGATTGTTAATGGAGACGTTTCGGATGGCGAGTGGACCTCGACCAACGTCGAATTCAAGGAACTGACAGTGAGTGGGTTCTCGGTGCAGGTCGAGGCCGTCAACGGATTTAGCGGTACCTTCGACGAGGAGGCCGGGCTGATGACCGTGGAAGGAGAACTCATGGTCACGGTCGGCGGCGACCAGAGCTTCAGTTACACTATTGCCGCGACGACCGGCGAAAGCGGTGCACTCACTGGGTCGGCCGATTTCAGCGGTGACTCGGGAACGGCAACAATCGTCGACAACGAGTACACTGTCAACGATACCACCGACGACGCCGTGCTGAACAGCGTCCTCGGTCTCCCTGTCGAGGAACCCGGTCGGGCGTGGATCGAACTCGCTATCGACTTCGACTTCCAGCGAGCCTAACTGCCTCTATGGAGGTTTCCGTCGTCATCTGTACACACGACACCGAGCGATTTCCACACCTTGTCGAGGCTGTCCAGAGCATTCAGCAACAAACTCACGACGGTGTCGAGGCGGTCGTCGTCTGCGACGGCAACGAGGAGTTGTACGAGCGAATTGTGGAGCGCTTCGGCGACAGCGACGTGAAGACTCTCTGTAACGAGACCAACCGCGGCGTCTCCTACAGTCGGACGCGAGGAGTAGAGGTAGCAGATGGCGATGTTGTCTGTTTCATGGACGACGACGCTGTCGCCAGACCAGATTGGGTCGAACAACTCGTTGCAGTCTACGAGGAGACTGACGCGCTGGCAGTTGGCGGTCGGATGGCTGGGCGGTGGCTGGGCCGCCAGCCCTGGTTTCTCCCAGCAGAATTTTACTGGCTCGTCGGCGTTACCTACGATGGCTTCGCCGACGCTGGCGAGGAAGTCAGAAACACCTACGAGTCGAATATCTCCTTTCGACGGGAAGTGTTTCTCGAACTCGGTGGCTTCGATACCGCCTTCGGCCCAACGGCGACGGACTACAGCCACTCCGAAGGGGCAGAGATTGGTGTGCGCCTGCAGCAGGCCTACGGCCGAGGTGTCGTCTACGAGCCATCGGCTGTGGTGGAGCACAAAATCTTCCCGTATCGACTGGAGCTTGGTTTTCTGTTCGAGAAGGCGCTCCAGCAGGGCGAGTCGAAGTACCAGCTTGGCCAACAGAGCAGCGCCGAAATTGGCTCTGAGGCGGGCTTTCTGCGGGCGCTGTGTGTCGAGCACGTCCCCCGACGAGCCTCTGCGCTCGTCCGTGCACCCTCGGGTGCGAAAGTCGCCCAGCTTCTGATGTTGTTCGTGCTGACGGGGCTGGTTGGCGGTGGCTACCTTCGGGCGATGGTCGCTCGGTAGCTGGCGGTACGTTCAAGCCGGCGGGGAGAAAACGGCGAGGTGAATGGACGACACAGGCGGCGTCTGTCTCGTGACCCAGCCACAGCGAGGCCAAGTCGGGAAAGACCACGCACACGACCTAGCAGATATCATCGCTCAGATTACGACCGTCACGGTGTTGACGGCGAATCTCCCGGCCGACGCGGCGATTCGTGACGACCACGATATCGTCGAGTTCAGTGAGTCTGGGACAGGTGAGTTCGTGCTGGTTGAAGCACTCCGATTCCTGCTAAACCAACTCCGACTCTGTCGGATTATTGCGCGCCGGGACGAGGAGTCTATCCTGTTTTTCGGGACGACGTCCTATCTCTTGCCCGTTCTCTGTGGACGGCTTCTCGGCAAGCGCGTGCTCGTGCTGCCGCGGGGAGACGTACCCCTATCCTTACGGCTCCGCTGGGAGCAACAGCTTCCGGGGCTTGTTGCGCGTGTGCTCGCCGGTACTGTCTCGGGCCTGGAACGCCTCGATTACTGGCTGGCCACGGACGTAATTAGCTACACGCCAGCGATGGCCGACCAACTCGGGCTGGGCCGCTACGAGGAGAAACTGCACACCAGCGGCGCGCGGTTCGTCGACACAGAGCGCTTCGACGTGTCGACACCGTTTGCCGAGCGCGGGCGAACGGTCGGCTTTGTCGGACGACTGGACGTGGAGAAACGAGTGCCAGCGCTGGCGGAAGCCGCCAAGCAGTTACCCGAAAATGTCACCTTCGTCTTCGTTGGTGACGGCGACTACCGTGACCACCTCGAACGCAAACTTGCGGCGGAAATCGAGGCTGGCGTCGTCGATGTGGTGGGGTGGGTGGACCGCGAGGCTGTCCCCGAGCAGTTGAACCGACTGCGCCTGCAAATCGTCCCGTCACACCCAACCGAGGGGCTGCCGACGGCAATTCTCGAAGGAATGGCCTGTGGAACGCCGGCCTACGCGACGCCAGTCTCGGGCGTGCCCGACGTCGTCAGAGATGGCCAGACTGGATTTCTGATGGCTGACGAAGACGGGGCCGCCATCGCCGAGGAAGTGCAGCAGATACTCGACCGACCCGACCTCGGAGACATCAGCGAGCGCTGTCGCGAGACCATCACCGAAGCGTACAGCTTCGAGGGCGCGGTTCGGCGGTGGCGTGGGATTCTGACAGACTCGTAGCCCAATCGGCGGAGTTTATCCCCTGTGAGACGCAGTAATACGTATGCGAGGAATTCTTTCTTCAGGCGGGTGGACGGCAGACTCGATAGCAGACCAGTCCGGACAGACGGTGATAGTCACCGGCGCAAACTCCGGACTCGGCTTCGAGGCGACGAAGGTGCTGGCCGGGAAGGGCGCGCACGTCGTTATGGCCTGTCGGAGCGTCGAACGCGGGGAAGACGCGCGGGACTCTATCCGCGAAGCGTTCCCCGCCGCCTCGCTGTCAGTCCGTGAACTCGACCTGGCTAGTCTGGACTCAATCCGTTCGTTCGCAGAGACGTTCACCGAGGAGTACGATTCACTGGATATCCTCTGTAACAACGCTGGCGTGATGGCAATTCCACGCCAAGAGACCGCAGATGGCTTCGAGATGCAGTTCGGCGTCAATCACCTCGGCCACTTTGCGCTGACGGGACTGCTGCTCGACACACTCGAATCGACGAGCGGACAGACCCGCGTCGTGACACACAGCAGTGGCGCTCACGAACGTGGTCGTATCGACTTTGAGGACCTTCACTCGGAGGAGTCGTACGCCAAGTGGGGTGCCTACGGCCAGAGTAAACTCGCGAACCTGCTGTTCGCCTACGAACTCGACAGGCGACTGAACGACGCCGGGGCAAGCGTGCTCAGCACGGCCTGCCACCCTGGCTACGCGGACACCAACCTGCAGCGTCGCGGCCCCGAACAGTTCGGCTCACGGCTGCAGCTGGCGGGGATGAAACTC
>JAQCNR010000479.1 GCA_028274925.1 Halovenus sp. | reverse complement strand
GACCTCGGGTTTCAAGAGGAGTACACCATCCACGGCGAGCAAGCCTACGAGTACGAGCGCCCACTCCTCGTCGGCGACGTACTCACCGGCGAGACCACACTCACCGAACTCTACGAACGCGACGGCAACCGCGGCGGGACGATGACCTTCGCAGTGCTGGAGACGGAGTACACCGACGAAGACGGTGACCTCGTCCTCACGGCGCGGTCGACGGCAATCGAGACTGCCGGCGCGATTCAGGCAGGTGATGACGATGAGTGAGACACCTGTGGCGGCCGACATCGAAGTTGGTGACACCGGCCCGGAGCCACAGATAGAGAACATCGAGCGTCGTGATTTTGTCAAGTACGCCGGTGCGAGCGGTGACTTCAACCCGATTCACTACGACCAGCGCCTCTCACAGATGGCTGGCTACGACGACGTGTTCGCACAGGGGATGCTCACCGCTGGCTTCGCCGTGCAGGCAGTGACGGACTGGTTCGGCATCGCAAACATCGGCGCCTACAGTGTGCGTTTCGAGTCACAGGTCTGGCCCGACGATACCGTAACCGCGGTAGCTGAGATTGTCGATATCGAGGTTGATGGCGAGGAGGCAACCGTCGAGACGGAGCTTTCGGTGACGAATCAGGACGGCGAGGAAGTGTTGAGCGGTGAGGCGACGGCGACGATTCCGGCGGAGTGAGTACCGACCGCAATTTTTTGTGCTTGTGTACACAAACATAACGTATGGGGACGAAGACAATCGGCCTCCGGGAGGACGCCTACGAGAAGCTGAAGGCTCGCAAGCGAGAGGACGAGAGCTTTACAGACCTCGTTGAGCGGTTGCTAGAGGAGTTGACCGCCGATTGGCGGGATGGGTTCGGGACGCTGCCGGACGAGGCTGCGGAAGAACTCGAAGCGCACGCTCGTGAGGCCCGGACGCGTAATAGCGAGGGGTTGGCACAGAGACAGCAGGAGGCAATCGAAGAGCTGTCGGCAGCCTCGGAGGACGAAAGCGATGAAACTGCTTGATACGACCTTCCTCATCCACTACTGGGCTGGAAAACAGCCCGTCCGAGAGTATCTCGAAGCAAACGAAGAGCGCCAGTTTTGCACGACCACACTGAATCTCAAAGAGATTGCAGTTGGACAGGCTCTGCGAGGAGAACTCGACCGACAGGAGATTGCTGCGACGTTCGACTGGGTGACTGTCTGTTCGTTCGAACGCGAGCACGCCTTCGTCGCCAGCGAACTGGAAGCGACACTTCACGAGACTGCCGGCGTCAATCAAGACAAAATCAACGCGCTGGCTGCCGATGTTCTCATCGCTGCAGTCGCCAAGACAGAGAACGCGACGGTCGTCACGAAGAACGTGGCGGATTTCGAGCAGTTCGAAGGTGTTGCAGTCGAATCGTACTGAGTGCCAGACTGCTACTGCTGGAAAGCCCACCGGATGCTTTCGTGAACAGCCGCGCCGAGAGAAACCTCCTAGGTTTAAGTTGTTGTACCAACCGTATCTGGTATGGAGTATCACGACTCTGAAAAAGCGAAAGAGGTTGCGAGCCGGGTTGAGGCCTTCATGGACGAGGAGGTTATCCCGCGCGAGCGCCAGGCGCTGCAGAACCGCGACCCAGTGACAATCGACGAGATGCAGGATTTCTGGGAGCAAGCCAAGGACCGAGACCTGTTTGCGCCACAGGTCCCCGAAGAGTACGGCGGACAGGGCCTCGGATTCAGCGACATGCTGCCCTCCTTCGAGCAGGTCGGGCGGACGATGCTCGGCGCGATGTCGATTCGCGCCCACGCGCCACAGGAGGGCAACATGCACACCCTCGAGGCTGTCGGCTCTGAGGAGCAGAAAGAGGAGTGGCTTCGACCGCTCGTTCAGGGAGACATCTCCTCAGGCTTTGCGATGACCGAACCACAGCAGGGTGCCGGCTCGGACCCGAAGATGCTGAAAACCACCGCCAAGAAAGACGGCGACGAGTGGGTCATCAACGGCCACAAGTGGTGGACCTCCGACGGCTACGACGCCGACTTCCTGCTGGTGATGGCACGAACTGACCTCGACGAACACCCATACGAGGGAACGTCGATTATTCTCGTCCCGACTGACGCCGACGGCGTCGAAGCCGTCCGAGATATTCCACACCTTGGGCACTTCGATGACCTGATGGACATCCAGCGCGGCCACGCCGAGTTCAAGTTCCACAACGTCCGCGTTCCAGTCGAAAACACTGTTGGCGCGGAGGGTGCCGGCTTCGGAATCGCGCAGATGCGACTCGGTGGCGGTCGACTGACCCACTGTATGCGCTACACCGGGATGGCGATGCGCTCGCTCAACATCGCGAAAGCGTACATCCAGCACCGCGAGGGATTCGGCGGCAGTATCTCCGAGAAACAGGCGCTTCGACACCGTATCGCCGACGCCGAGACGGACCTGCACGCCGCGCGGACGATGGTGCGCCACGCGGCCCGCGAACTCGACCGTAGCGAGGCCCGCGTCGAAGTCTCGATGGCCAAGAACTTCACCGCCAACGTAACGACCGAAGCTGTCGACCTGGCACTGCAGTGCTGCGGTGGCAACGGGATTGGCAAAGACCTGCCAATTGCGTACTTCTACGAGGCGATTCGACCGTTCCGTATCGTCGACGGCACCGACGAGGTCCACCGCCGGACCATCGCACGGGACGCCTTCGAGGATGTCAACGACGAGGACCTCGAAAACATCATTCAGTTCGACCCAGAACTGGACAAGACCGACGAATAGCTCGCGCTACTGTTTTTGCTGAATGGGGAATCGGCCTGCCGTGCCGAACTTTTGCGTTGGGTCCACGAATGCTATACCGATATATACGGGCCGAGTGAAACTATCGTATGTTCAGTTTCTTGTTGTTTAGTGAGCCAGTCGTACCGCCAGAAACTGGTGTCGATGTACAGATTGGGGCAGGGCAGACACTGTTCGGGGGCGCGGTGAGCGCATTCTTTACGACGCTCGTGGTCGGGGTGCTTCTGGTCGCACTCTTCCCGGAGTACACTGAACGCATGATAGCAGACATCTTCGAGGAGCCAGTCGGTCGCTTCCTCTACGGGATTGCAGTGTTGCTGTTGCTCGGTGTCTTGATTTTCTTCCTCGTCATCTCGATTATCGGGATTCTGTTCGTCATTCCGTTGATCGTCGCTGCGTGGCTGGTCTGGGCGGCCGGTGTGTCGCTGGTCTTGCTTGCGATAGCAGACCGGTTGGTCGGCCACGAGGACGGGTGGCTGGTCCCCCTGTTGATTGCTGCCGGGATTAACGCAGCCCTCGCGTTGAGCGGCGTCGGTGCACTCATCTCGATTATTCTCGGTGCGCTTGGATTCGGGACGATCCTGTCTGAGCGGTTCGGCTGAGTCCGGTATTACTGGTGGGGTCCGATGCTTTTAACCGGATGACACTCCGATGTTTGTCTAATGGCTTTTGAGGAACTGCTCGAAGATCCGGTCATCCAGAAGTACCTCCACGAACTCGTCGGGCCGAAGGGGATGCCAGTCGCGGCGGCACCGCCAGATGGTGAGGTCACTGACGAAGAGTTGGCCGAGGAACTCGGGCTTGAACTGAACGATGTCCGTCGGGCGCTCTTTATTCTCTACGAGAACGATCTGGCGAGCTACCGACGACTCCGCGACGAGGACTCCGGGTGGCTCACCTATCTCTGGACGTTCGAGTACGAAGAGATTCCAGAACAACTCGAAACGGAGATGCACCGGCTGCTGGCCGCGCTGGAAGACCGACACCAGTACGAGATGGACAACGAATTCTATCTCTCCGAGGAAGCGGGCATCCGCTTCGAGTTCGGCGAGGCGATGGAGTTTGGCTTCCAGTGTCCCGAGACGGGCGCGGAACTCCAGCCGATGGAAAACACACGTCTCATCGAGGCGATGGAAGAGCGAATCGAACAACTACGTGACGAACTCGGCGTCGAGAACGCCGAACTCGAGGCCTGATGGTCGTCCTCGCGACGAAGTGCTACGTCGAGGGTGACGCCCGCGAGCGCTCGCTCCAGTCGTTTCGCTCGTTAGTCAACAACGCTGTCGGAGAACTGGATGTCAGCGTCGATATCGACATTCGTGACGACGACTTCATCGACTGTTCGCTGCAGGGGCCCGACGCGACGGCCGCAGAGAATCTCCTCGGCGAGCAGTGGGGCGTCGTTCCAGACCAATTCGAGACTGGTGAAACCTACGTCGGCACGCTCGATTCCTGGGACGACGAGGCGCTCGTACTCGACGCCGGCCGACCTGTTCGGATTGGCCGGGACCAGTTCGGACTCGGCCCGGGTGACCCCGAATCTATTCGGACGCGATTCGGACTCGTCCAGCATATGCCGTTGCGGTTCGTCTACGACGACCCGCCACGACTGGCCGAGAGCCAGCAGGACCAACTGTACGACTGGCAGCGCGGCACTGGCCGCGTCAACGTCAACAGCGCCACCCGGGCAGAGGTCCGGGCCACAGTCAATCGGGCCGGCCACGCACAGGATATCGTCACTGTGGAACGGGTTGGCCTGCTCGAACAGAGTATCATCTGTACGGAAGATACCGACCCGCCGGGACTACTCGCCGGAATTGGCCAGTATCTCCCGGCTGAACTACTCTGTGTCGTGCCATCATAATGAATAACAAACATCGTGCAGTACTCGCGCTGCTCGCGGTTATCTTCCTCTCTGGCTGTACGCTGTTTGGCGGCGGCGAAATCAACGAAGACCAGTTGACCAGCGAGCAGGAGTACCAGTGGGACTCGAATGCGACGACAACCATCAACCTGAGTGTCTCCAAGGATAGCTACGCAGCGGTCATCAAACTCGAAGACCAATCTGAACTGGAGATTTACGAGGAAGACACTTTCCGGGGTGAGACCTCCGTTCCCATCGAGGCGCTGCAATTCCGCTTCACGAACGGAACTGTCGTGAACGCAACGCACCCACAGCTTCGGGCGGTCAAAAACCGCGACGAGACGTTAATCGAACTACCCGCTGAAAACGGGTCAGTTGGCTACACGGCCCCGCGCAGCGGCAAGGGCTGGACCGGTCCGACGCTGGTCTCTGGCTCTGTCGAGATGCAACTCCCTGAGGGAACGCGTGTCGGACTCTGGGGGTTATCCCGGGCGAACCCGAATCCGGACCAGAACACCGTCGAAAACGACCGGACAATCCTCGGTTGGGACGACGTCGAACAGGGTGACCCGATTTCGGTTCGGTATTATCTGGTGAGAGACGCGTACATCTACGGTGGCCTGCTCGCGCTGGTCGTCTCGCTGGGCATTGGTGGGGTCACCTACTATTACCGGCAGGTTCGTCGCGCACAGCGCAAACGCGAGGATGTCGGCCTCGATGTCGACGTGGAAGACGACGACATCGGCGACGACGGGCCGCCGCCGGGGATGCGGTAGCGCTGCAGTCAGTGCTCCTTTGTACCGTCGCCCACCTATAACCAGTATGCGAGTTGCGCTGATCGCCATCGGTGACGAGATTCTGTCGGGGGATACAGTCAACACCAACGGGTCGTGGTTAGCCGAGCGGCTGACAGCGGCCGGCGCGACCGTTGCTCGGATTACTGTCGTCCCCGACGATGTAAGCGAAGTTGCCCGTGTTGTCAACGAATACCGGGCAGCATACGAGGCCGTGATTGTCACTGGCGGACTTGGGCCGACACACGACGATATGACGATGGAAGCAGTCGCCGCGGCCTTCGGGACGGAGTTGGCCGCCGACGAGGAAGTCGAACGCTGGCTTACCGAGGGCGGCGGCTACTCTGGCGACGACCTGGCTCCGGGGACGACACACATCCCAGAGCGTGCGAAGATGCTGCGCAACCCTGAGGGTGTCGCGCCTGGCTGTGTCATCGAGAACGTCTACGTCCTTCCCGGCGTGCCCGGGGAGATGCGCGCCATGTTCGAGTTGGTTGCCGACCAGTTCGGTGGCCAAACGCGGTCTCGAGCAGTCGTCAAGGCGGCAGAACCGGAGAGTCAACTGCTCGACCGAATTCGAGACGTTCAAGAACAGTTCGGGGTCAAAGTCGGGAGCTATCCAGGTGAGTACGTTAGACTGCGGATTCAGAGTCCGGACGAAGAAGCTGTCGAAGCCGCCGCTGCGTGGCTTGAGCAGCGAGTCGAGTCTCCCGACGGCTGACTCACGTCGTTAGCGAGCGAACCCACAGCGCGGCGAGAACGATACCACCGATGAGAACGGCGGCGGCGGCGATGTTGACCGGCCCGGCACCGACACCGACCTGTGTCGCGTCCAGTACTGTCATACAGGATGCTGGCAGGTGGTCGTAGTAAGGCGTTCCGGTTCGCTTTTGTCTACCTCGTTCCTAACGCAGTTGATGCGACGACTCGGGGTCGTGGTCAACCCAATTGCGGGGATGGGTGGCCGCGTGGGACTGAAAGGAACTGATGGCAAAGTCGCGGAGGCACGGGAACGCGGCGCAGAGCAACGCGCTCCCGACAGAGCGCGGGAGATGCTGACGGAATTAGCTGATATTGCTGCGGATGTACAGGTAGTCAGTTGGGGAGCGGAGATGGGTGAAACGGCCGCCAGAGCCGCCGGCTTCGAGCCTGAGGTGCTCGGCCACCCAGACGGTGAGGAGACAACTGCCGAGGACACACGGCGTGCAGTCGAGGCTTTCCTGTCCGCCGACCTCGATCTGGTACTGTTTGTCGGCGGTGATGGCACCGCCGCCGACGTTGCTGAGACCATCGCTGACGCCGACGCGAACCTTCCAATTTTGGGTGTTCCCGCAGGTGTCAAGGTGTATTCGGCTGTGTTTGCGGTCTCGCCAGAGGCCGCGGCCCACGTCGCTGCCTCGTTCGACTCGACCGAACGCGCCGAAGTCAACGATATCGACGAAGACCAGTACCGCGAGGGGGAGGTCCACACCGAACTCCGCGCGCTGGCGTCTGTTCCAGTCGCCCCACAACGCCAGAGCAGCAAACAGCTCGCCGGTGGTACCGTCGAAGGGCTTGTCGAGGGATTTGTCGACGAACTCGACCCAAGCCGCACCTACGTGCTTGGCCCCGGCGGCACGCTCAACACGATCAAAGACCGACTCGGCATCGATGGCACAGCCCTCGGGGTAGATGTCTACCGTGACGGCGAGGTGCTGGTTGCCGACGGCGCGGCCGACGATATTTTCGACGCACTTGGCGAGAACAATACGGTCGTCGTCTCGCCAATTGGGGGACAGGGCTTCATATTCGGGCGTGGCAACCAACAGATTTCGCCCGAGATTATTCGTAAGTGCGACGTCGAAGTGGTCGCAACCCGGCAGAAACTGGACGGCATCGGTGCCTTACGGGTCGATACCGGTGACGCAGCACTGGACGAGTCGCTTCGTGGCTGGCAGCGAGTCCGGGTTGGACGGTACGAGACACGTCTCGTGGAAGTTGTCTGACACGTATATTACCACTTCCTTGGTGTGACCAAGGGCGTATTGATAAGATTAAGGTACTCCCGGCAACGTAAAGGAGATATGGAAACCCGGAAAGTTCAGCGGCTGGGTCCGTCGACGCTTGCGATGACCCTCCCCGCGGAGTGGGCACAGGAGTACAATGTGGAGAAAGGTGACGAGGTTTCACTGCGACTCGGCGGCAAGGGCACACTGACGGTGATGCCCGAATCCGTCCAGTCTGAGGAGAGTGAAGCGATCATCAACGCCAGTGGCCTCGGCGCTGACGCTGTCGAACGGGCGATTGTTGCCCAGTACGTCCTCGGCCGGCGAGTCATCCACGTCCGCGCTGACGAAGGTGAAACGCTCGACAGCGACCACATCAATGCCGTCTACAACGCAGAAACGCAGTTGATGGGGCTGGGCGTTATCGAGGAGACGCCAGAGAACATCGCTATCCGGTGCTCAGTCGACCCCGAGGATTTCACGCTCGACAACCTCCTCGAACGACTGGAATCGACTGGGTCGACGATGCGCAACGAGGCAGTGAAATCACTTGCCCACAACAACCCTGACCTCGCACAGCGCGCGCTCAACCGAGAGCGACAGGCCAACAAGATTTTCGTCCTGTTGCTGCGCCTGATTTTTACCTCCTACCAGAACCCGAACCTCGCGCGGGCAGTCGGTCTGACTGATGGCTTCCCGCTGATTGGCTACCGCTCTATCGCGAAAAACCTCGAACTGACTGCCGATAATGCCGAGGATATCGCCGAGATTGCCCTCGAAGCGGAGGGCCACTCGCTAAACATCGAACAGGATACGATGCGACGCATCCGGGAGTTCACCGACGAAGTGAACGAACTGACGAAACTGGCCGTCGAGTCTGCGGTCAACCGCGACTACGACGCTGCCATCGAAGTGAAACAGCGCTTCGAGGAGATTAGCTCACGCGAACAGGAGATCCTCTCTGACTTGCCGGAGATGGAAAACGAACAACTCCTGCAAGTGCGTGAAGTGCTGGTCAGTCTCGACCAGACCGCACAGTACGCCGTTCGGAACGCCGAAATTGCGACCAACCTCGCGCTCAACGAGGAGTCCGACCACATCTCTATCGACTGAACTCGCTCACTCCGTTGGCATATTGCTCCGGTAGCCTTCTGCAGTCAGCACAGCGTCGACCGACTTGGCATAGGCTGCCTCGCGCCAACTCTTCTCGCGGTCAGCTTCGGTCTTACGGGCCGCAACGTCGTCGAAAGCCGTTTGCATCTGTGTTCGTAGTTTCTCTTGGACAGTCTCTTCTGTCCAGTATTCGTTGGTCGTGTTCTGGACCCACTCGAAGTACGACACCGTTACGCCGCCTGCGTTCGCGAGAATATCGGGGATAATCTGGACGCCGTTGTCGGCAAGGTACTGGTCTGCCTGTGGTGTCGTCGGCCCGTTTGCCATCTCTAAGACCACATCAGCCCGGATGTCTGCCATGTTTGTCTCCGTAATCTGGTCTTCGATTGCTGCGGGGACCAGGACATCGACATCGAGCGTAAGCAGTTCGTCGTTCGAGAGTTCGGCCGCGTCGACGCGAAAGAGGTCCTGTTCGGTCTCGTAGCCCTCGAACACCTCGGGTATCGGGAGTCCTGTCTCATCGTAAATCCCGCCAGCAGCGTTGCTGACAGCGACGATGTTGTAGCCACGTTCGTCCAAAAAGCGTGCGAGGTGCGAGCCAACGTTGCCGAACCCTTGAACTGCGACATCGAGATTCTTGCCGATCCCCTCGTGTCTGAAGAAGGCGTCGAGAATCTCCGCGCCGCCGAGCGACGTTGCGGAATTTCGACCTTTGCTCCCCCCGAGTGCTGGCGGTTTCCCGGTGATTGCGCCGGGGGCCTGATGACCGGCCACCTGTTCGTACTCGTCGCGCATCCACGCCATAATCTGGGCGTCGGTGTTCACGTCCGGCGCAGGAATATCACTCTGTGGGCCAACCACGTCGTGATACTCTCGAATGTAGGCCCGCGAGAGTCGTTCCAGTTCGCCCACCGAGAGGCGCTTGCGGTCGACCTGCACCCCGCCTTTGGCCCCACCGAAGGGAATGTCGACCACAGCGCATTTCAGCGTCATCAGAAAGGCCAGTTCGTCGACTTCCTCCTCCTCAACGCCCGGATGAAACCGGATTCCGCCCTTTGTCGGCCCGCGTGCGCCGTTGTACTGGATTCGGAACGACGGGAACACGTCGATAGAGCCGTCGTCCATCCGGACAGGAATGTTGGCGTTGATTCGACGCCGCGGTTGGCGCAGTAGTTCGATATCCTGTTCGGTCAACTGAGCGACTTCCGAAATACGGTCGAGTTCGACCTGACACACCTCACAGACTGTTTCGACCCCCTTCGGTCCGAGTTCGCTGTCCATATCCCCCAGTTGCAGGGCTGGATATAAGAAGACTGCTTACGGGGGCATAAGCCCGGCTTACTCCTCGCGGAGTTTGTACTTCTGTATCTTCCCGCTTGCCGTCCGTGGGAGTTCGTGGATAAACTCCACCTCGCGCGGGTGTTTGTACGCTGCAATGCGGTCCAGTACGAATTCTTGTATCTCTTCTGCAGTTACGTCTTCGCCGGGTGTGACCCCCTCCGAGGGAACGACAAACGCTTTCGGGACTTCGTTGCGGCGTTCGTCTGGCAGTGCGACCACTGCACCCTCGGCGATTGCGTCGTGCTCGACGAGTAGTTCCTCGACTTCGCTGGGGTAGACGTTGTACCCCGCCGTGTTGATGACGTGTTTCTTCCGGTCGACAATCGCGTAGTAGTTCTGCCCGTCACGTCGGGCGATGTCGCCTGTCCGGAAGTACCCGCGCTCGGTAAACGCCTGCTCGGTCGCTTCGGGCAGTCCGTGATAGCCCTCCATCACCTGCGGGCCACGGACGAGCAGTTCGCCCTCTTCGCCGGGGCCGACCTCCTCGCCGGACTCGTCGACAATCTTGCAGTCGGTCAACCGGGTTGGCTGACCCACAGACCCGTGTCTGGTCCCGTACGTGGAGTTAACTTGGGTGTGCGTCGCGCCGTGGGTTTCGGTCAGTCCGTAGCCTTCGTCCATCTCGATACCGGTTGTGGTCTGGAATGACTCTTGGACTGCTTCCGGGAGTTTCGCCCCGCCCTCGGCAGCCATCTCCAGACTCGTCAGGTCGTAGCTCTCGAAGTCGTCGCGTTCGACCATATCGACGTACATCGCGGTGACACCGACGAAGTGTGTGATTCCCTCGTTCTCGATGAGTGACATTCCTGACTCGCCGTCCCAGTTGGCCGCGCTACGGAGATAGACGCTGCCGCCGCGCAACAGCGGTTGCCACGCAGTGTGAGTGAATCCGGTGATGTGATACAGCGGTAGCCAGACGAGACTCTTGACCTCCTCGTCAGGAATCGAGTTTGACTGTCCGAGTACCTGATACATCTGTGCCCGGAAGTTATCGTGAGTCAACTCCACGCCCTTCGGTTTGCCCGTCGTTCCGGAGGTGTAGGGCAACAGCGCGATGTCGTCGTCGTCTTGCTCGCGCATGATGGGGTCGCCGCGAAACGTAGAGAACTGCTCGACGTCCTCGTCTGTGCTGGCGACGGCAACCACGAGCGGGTCCCAGTCGATTTCCGCCAGTGCCGGCCTGATGTGTTCGAGTAACATCGTGTGTGTTAGCACCACCGACGCCTCGGTGTCTTCGAGTTGGTGGACGAGTTCACGCCTGCGGTACTGTGGATTGACCGGCGAGACGGCAACGCCGGCTTTGAACGCGCCAAGCCCACCAATCAGGTATGCTGGACAGTTCGGAAGATACTGCAACAGTACGTCGCCTGCCTCGACGCCGCGCTCTGCCAGTGCCCCGGCGAACTCGGCACTCTCTGTCTGCAACTCGTCGTGGGTCAGCGTGGTCCCGTGATATTCGACGGCCAGTGCGTCACCGTGGTGACGGGCGGTTTCGTCGTGCAGTTTCGCGGCGTTGCCTGACC
>JAQCNR010000472.1 GCA_028274925.1 Halovenus sp. | reverse complement strand
TCGAGACGCCGTTCGAGCGTCTCTCGCCAGCCATCTTCGACGGCCGGACCGACCGCCTCGGTGGTCGCTGCCGAAAGCGTGGGCACGAACACGGTGACGGTGTAGGTATGTTTCCAGTCTGGACCCTCGCTCGCGCGAACGAACCCGTCGAAGACAGTCGTCTCGACGGCGTAACCTTCCTCGGTGTCAGTAATTGCGTCGTGGCCCTCGAACGCGTCGCGGGCCGAGTCGGGAATCTCCGCTGTCATACCGCAGCGTAGGCGCTGAGCGGTCAAAAACCCGGCGTATCGGGCCGCAGTCGGTCAGGATTTTTGCCGACCCAGCGAATAGGCGCTGTATGGCCGAACGAACGACACGCTGTGAACGGTGCGGCTACCGAGTTCGCTGGGACCCAGAGACCCGCGCTGGGCCGCGAGAGTTCTACGAGGATGGCGAGTGCCCGAGTTGCGGGGAATCGTTCGGTGACCGCGCCCCAGTCTCGGCTCGTCGCGGCTCGAAGCGCCGGTGACGGTAGGCATATGAGTCACCGCCGCGACGGTACGGCCATGCAAGCAGTACTGCTAGCTGCGGGGCAGGGAACTCGGCTGCGACCGCTGACAGACTCCCTCCCGAAGCCGATGGTACCAGTCGCCGACCGCCCGCTGGTCGCCCACGCCGCCGACGCGGCTGTCGAGGGCGGCGTTTCTGAATTGATTATCGTTGTTGGGTACGAACGTGCGGAGCTGACCGCGTATTTCGGCGAGTCCTACCGAGGTGTCCCAGTGACGTTCGTCACACAGAGTGAGCAACGCGGGACAGCGGACGCAGTTCGGGCCGCAGCACCCGAACTCGATGGTCCGTTTGTCGTTATCAACGGCGACAATCTCTACGACGACAGTATCGCGGCACTGTTCGAGGAGGGCCCAGCAGTTGCTGCAATGGCTGTCGAGGACCCAACGAACTACGGCGTGCTGTCGACGGACGGGTCGACAGTGACCGATATTGTCGAAAAACCTGCGGACCCACCGTCGAACCTCGCCAATGCCGGGGCCTATCAGTTCCCGGCCGCCGCACAGGAGTATCTCGATGTCTCGGAATCTGAGCGTGGCGAATACGAACTCACCGACGTGCTTGCCCGCGTCATCGACGAGTTCGATGTGCGAGTTGTCGAACTCGACCGCTGGCTCGATGTTGGCCGGCCGTGGGAACTGCTCGAAGCCAACGAATGGCGACTCGACAATCTTGACCGGCGACTGGACGGCACTGTCGCCGACACTGCAACTATCAAGGGGGCTGTTGTGGTCGAAGACGGTGCGACCGTCAACTCAGGGTCGGTAATCGAGGGTCCCGCATATATTGGCGCAGGCGCAACAGTGGGTCCGAACGCCTACGTGCGCGGACGAACACTCCTCGCCGAGAACACGAAGGTTGGCCAATCGGTCGAAATCAAAAACAGCGTCATCATGGCAGAGAGCGCAGTTCCACATCTCTCCTACGTAGGTGATAGTGTACTCGGCCGGGAGGTGAACTTCGGTGCCGGAACCAACGTCGCAAACCTCCGCCACGACGGCGGAAACGTTCAACTCACCGTCAAAGGCGAGCGCGTCTCGACCGGCCGGCGGAAGTTCGGCGTTGTCGCGGGTGACGAGGTCAAAACAGGAATCAATACGAGCCTGTCCCCCGGCCTCGTGCTCTCGACAGGTGCGCGGACAGCACCGGGCGAGTCCGTCGAGAGAGACCGGTGACATGACGACAGCATTGACCTTCCGGCGGTACGACCCACGAGACCAGTCGGCCGTTGTGGAACTACACGAGTGGGCGAGGCGTGAGGCGGGCACCGACCCGGCCGATATTCCCGGGACCGAGGATGTTCAGAACATCGAAGCGACATACCTCGCGGTGACGGCGAGTTCCTCGTCGGTATTGTCGACTCACTGGACCCATCAGTGCCGGAAACGTTCGACGGACAGGTAGCCGCAATGGGTGGGTTCCTGCCCAACGAGTCAGGCCACGGCGACGAGCGAACCGTTCCGGGCAGTGTCGAACTCCACCGGATGCGCGTCGCGCCGCCGGCACAGGGCCGGGGATTCGGTCGGGCGTTACTGGCCGAACTCGAAGCGCGAGTCGACGACAGCTACGAGCGACTGCTGGCGACGACAGCACAGCGCCAGCACCGAGCACGGCGAGTACGAACTCGTCCACTTCGAGAAACGGGTGCGTGAGCACTGACAGCGCCGCGTCAGCTATCACCTGTTGAAATCAGACCCCGATAGCCACAATCGATATAAGATGGGAGTTCGTTGGTTTCGGCGAACAACCGGACGAACCGCAGGAATTCAGACCGGCGGCGGGGACTCTGGCTGGCCGAGTGCGTCTGGACAGCCGTGGCAACAGGGGACCGACTACTATCAGATGAGACAACTGGGAAGCAAGATGGGGATATGAGAGAGACTGAAACTGAGCGAGGACAGACACAGATAGACTTCACCATTGGGATCAGCGTGTTTCTGGGTGCAATCATCTTCATTTTCGTGTTCGCACCCGGAATCCTGACTCCGTTTACCATCACCGGACAGTCGGAAGCCGTGACCGTCGACCGGACGGCTGACTATCTCGCACAGGATACACTGGGCAGCCCCGACGAACCGTACATCCTCGACCGGGGCTGTACGGTGGCCTTTTTCGACCGGTCGGCCGACGAAGACCCTGACACGGCCGATGACACGTGCCGGTACGACGACGAACCACTGAACAAGCAACTCGGGCTTGCCGAGTATCGGGCGGTCAACATAACGCTCCGTGCGAATCTGACTGGCGGGGCGGGACTATCCCAACTGTACTGGGACGAGACCGACCGCGAACTGACAACTGACGAAACGGTCGGTGACGTGGAACTGACGATTGGTGACCCGCTCGAACAGCAGCGTTCGACCACGACTGCGACGCGAATCGTCACCATCGCTGGCGAGGACGTAACAATGGAGGTGGTCGTCTCATGATGCGCTCTCGTGATGACCGCGGGCAGGCGTACACGCTCGAAGCAGTCGTCGCCGCAATCGTGCTCCTGACTGCCGTCGCGTTCGCGCTCCAGGTGACGATTGTAACGCCGCTGTCGGCGAGTACCTCGAGTCAACATATCGAGGGCCAGCAGCGCGCAGTCGCACAGGGCGTGCTCGCGAGTGCGGCCGAAGATGGCTCGCTGGAAGAAGCGGTGCTGTACTGGAACGAGACTGGAGAGCGATTCCACAACACCGAAGGACAGGGGTTCTACACGGACGACCCACCGGACAACGAGTTCGGGGACAAACTCGAACAGGCGTTCACACAGGAGGGAATCGCGTACAACGTCATCGTCCGGTATCAGTCTGTCAGGGGGAGTATCAACCAGCGGACGATGGTTTTGCAAGGAACGCCGAGTGACAACGCGATTTCTGCGACGCGGACGATCAGTCTCAGCAACGATACACGAATCGTGAACGAGGATGGAACGCGCAACGAGACAACTGTGAGCGAGGCCAACCTGTACATCAGAAACGGTCCGACACCGCAGTTAGAGCCGAACAGCGACGGCCTGTACAACATCGTCGTCGTGGAGGTGGTCGCGTGGCGGATCTGATTCCGGGCGATGACCGCCGAAGCGACCGCGCACAGCTCATCCTCATCACAGCGTTCGCACTGGCAGCCATCTTCCTCGGTCTCGCCATCATCGTCAACTCGGCAATTTTCACCGAGAATCTCGCAACCCGTAGCGAGAATGTCGACTCGACGGAGGCACTCGAATACCGACACAGCACGACACAGGTAGTGGGCAACGTGATTGGCTACGCCAACAAATTCAACAGTACCGGAAGTACCCCCGACCCAGTCTGGCGGAACGTAAGTCGAAGTATCGGAGAACTCAACGATTACACCGGCATTCAACAGTCCCAAAGCGGTGCGGCAGTCGCGCTCGAATTCGACAGCACGACAAATGGCTCCCGTATCTTCCAGACGGACGGCACAGACTTTACCGCCAACGGTAGCAGTGGGGACTGGACGCTCGCAACCGATGTCGAGCAGACCCGAGCGTTCGAGATTAACGTCTCTTCGTTTCCTGGGAATGACTTCGCTGTCGTCGTCAACGGGACAGACGAGTGGCGGGCAGAAATCGATAGCAGTGGAGTCGAAGTGGAGCGCTCTAACGGAGCGTCCGAGAGTTGTTCAGTAACGCCAGAGATAATAGACCTCACTGGTGGAACGGTCAACGGTGAGTCGTGTCCGGCCCTCATCGACACGACGACCGGCGAGCCACTGCACTTCGGAGTGGGTGTCATTGGCGACTACGCGATTGAGTTCGAGAACCCTGGAGATATCGATGGCGACTACAGTCTGGTCGTCGACAACAGTACTAGTGGTCTCAAGGCAGTGAACAACGACAACTACGCCGACGACAGTTCTCCCGGTGATAACCCCCAGGTAACACCGGCAATGTACAGCGCTGTCGTCGAGATGCAGTACCAGACGCCGGAACTGGAGTACGTGACACTGGTCCGGGTGGCCCCGGGTGAGCCACGATGACGGGTCGAGCGCTCTCGACGGCACTGGGTTACGTGTTGACGCTGTCTATCACCGTCTTCCTCGTCTCGGGGCTGTTCATCGCCGGCGGGAACTTCGTCGAGAACCAGCGAGAGGAGGTCATTCGAACGGAACTCGATATCGTCGGTGAGCAGGTCGCGACACACGTTAACGCAGCAGACAGACTCAACCAGAGTGGGATGGGCGAGAGTACGATTCGTATCGAGCAGCGGTTCCCGTCGCGGGTCGTCGGCAGTTCCTACCAGATCTATCTCGAGGAGGACGGGCCGCGGCTTCGGCTCGAAAGCTCACGGCCACAGGTGGAGGTGACTGTCGCGCTGACGAATACGACGGCACTGGCGGATTCCAGTGCCTCTGGGGGAGAAATCGTCATCAGGTACGACCAGGGTGAGGACGCGGTGGTGGTCGACAGTGCCTAACCTTCCCGGTGGGCCGGTTGGCCCCGGCGAGCGTGACCGGGCACTGAGCGAGGTCATCGGCTACATCCTCGTCTTCGCACTGATTTTCCTGACCGTCGGGTTCGTCTCGATCAGCGGATTGCCGGCACTGGACTCGGCCAAAGAGTCCGAGCAAACCCAGAATGCCGAGCGCGCGTTCGACATTCTCGAGAACAACCTCGCAGAAATCTACGGGCAGGGCGCGCCGTCCCGAGCGACCGAAATCAGTGCCGAGACTGGAGCCGTCGAACTCCGCGACCCCGTCGTGGTCAACGTCAGCGTGACTGAGGCTGGAAGCAACAACGTCACCTTCGCCCGGTCGGAAATCAATCCCATCGCGTTCACCGGGCTGAGCGACACTGAGTACATCTACTCGGGCGGCGCAGTGTTTCGCCAACAGTCCGGAAACAGCTTCATGTTGCAGGAGCCGCCAATCGACTTCGGCGAGGAACGAGGGTTCGTAACCGTTGTCCGAACGTTCGGAGACTCGGGAATATCTGCTGGCGGTGCCACGGTACTCGTGCGGGCAAGTTCGACGGGCCGGTCGGTGGTTGCCGCCGACACGTCACTGTCGCAAAACCGCTACAAGCAACTGACGATCAACATCACCGACTCGCCACGACAGGGGACCTGGCGGGAGTTCCTCGAATCAGAGTTGCCGGACCCGAACACGAGTTGTACAGCCAGTGGCGGAAGTCTCGAATGTACTGTCGACCTTGACAGCCCTGGTGACGAGATTAGACAGACGTTCGTGACTGTGCAGGGGATCAGAATTGCGATAGAAATCTAACGCCGGTCAGGAACAGTCGCCGACAGGTCAGTCTGCGGTGACAGTAACCGGGTTGGTACTGATGTGCAGGAACGTGAGGACGTTCGTCGGCGCGCCGAGTTTCAGTTGCAGGTTGTCCGGCGGCACGTGTTCGAGAACGCCGTTCTGAACGTCGATGGTCTCGGCCACGATGCCGCCGACAATGTTCTCACTGGCTTTGCCTTTGCCCTTGCCACCGCCACCCTTGATGTTGAACCCGCTGTTCGGTGCGTAGATGTAACCGGTGAACTGTGGCGTGCCGTTTTCTCCGATTTCGTCGACGCTCGAGTGGACGAGCATCAGGAGTTGTTCAGGGTTGCCATCGGTATTGATTTCGGGGTTACCGCCGAAGGAGACACTCCCGTTGACGTAGAACGTCACCCGGCCATCGC
>JAQCNR010000461.1 GCA_028274925.1 Halovenus sp. | reverse complement strand
GTTTCCAGCGGAGTTCTTTCAGGATATGCTCGAAATCGCCACGCCGCGAGTAGGTAGTGTCGATACGAACGCTGTCGAGGTTGTCGACGGCTTCGATGGCCCGTAGCGACTCCTCAACCTCGTCAGAGTAGGTGTCACAGAGCGCGATTCGGGGCACATCCGGTCCGACTGCCTCGTCAAAGGCCCGCCAGGCCTGCTCCTGATTGTTGCGACCGAAGGCAATAATCAGCGCGTGGGGCATCGTCCCGCCGGCCTCTCGGCCGAGGTGCTCCGCACCGGCGACGTTCGAGACGCCGTCGAGTCCGGCAATCAGTGCGCTGCGCTCGACCATCGCAGCGAGCGACGGGTGAACGTGTCGAGTGCCGAAACTCAACACCAGTGACTCCGGCGCGGCCAGTCTCGTTTCCAGTCCAGCAGTTGCCATCGCTGTCGGGTGTGAGAGAAAGCCCAGCAGCGCGGTTTCCAGTCGGCAGAACTCCAGATACGGCCCCTCGATTCGCATCACCGGCCCGCCGTCGAACAACTGCCCTTCTCCGAGCGCGTCGACATCGACTGCCCGCCCCTCAAAAAGGTGTGCCGCGTCTTTGACGCCAGCTAAGAGATTCCAGTCACCGCTTGGGAACTGCGAGGCAGTCACCTCCGCGACGACGTGGGGGTTCTGTCCGGCGTGTTCCAGCGCTTCGACAGTCCGGTCAAAGTAGGCGTCGGTACAATCGCCCGCCGAAATCTGCTCCGGCGAGACGATATCGAACGCTGTCATAGACAGTGGTTCGATGGGTATCGGGGAAAAGATTGCCCCTCAGCCGTGGATGTTTTCAAGCGCCTCACGGTCGGGACCGCCGACGATTTCGACGCGGTTCCCGTCGACCGTTACGCGGTAGGCTCCCTCGAAGGACCCGGCTTCGATAATATAGGAGGACGTGCCACGGGCCAGTCCACCGTTTCGTTCGAGGACCTGCTCGAAGGCGCTGGCGAACTCCTCGGCCGCCTCGGCGTCCTCCCACGCGAGTTCCCAGACGTAGCCGTACTCTGTGTTACTGCGGTAGGGGACGATTCGGTCGCCGGTCCAGCCCTCGACTGCGGGGTGGTCGTACCGTCTTGGGTCCTCGTTCTCGGCGACGCCGTTGGCCGCGAGCATCGCGTATATCGACGCCGCGCCGAGGGTATCTCCTGTTGGCTCGTGGTCGAAACGCTCCCACCCGGGGGCCGAGCGGTCTGGAATCGTAATTTCTGTTGGCTCGGCGGCACCGTCGTCGTCGATAATCGCGGCGGTCGTCCGCGGCGGGTTCTCGAGACGCTCGTTGACCGCCTCCCAGCCACCTTCCTGCTTGAGTTGCTGGACGTAGGTCGGGCCCACCCGGTAGGGTTGGCCGATGACCAGCGAAATCTCTTCGGGCAGTTCCGAGGCGTCTGGCTGTTCGGCGCCAACGGCTTGCTCCGGGCGCACACAGTCCCACTGCTGACACCACTCTGTCAGATAGAGGTGAGAAACCAGACCAGCCTCACCCTCGATGAGGGTGTCGTAGGCGGCCTGCTGGTCGCGGGTGGACTGGCCGAACTCCAGACCGTATTGCTGGTCTTGCAGGGCGTGTGTCAACTCGTGGACCAGCGTGTCCATCCCCACTGTTGGCGTCTCAGATTCGCTGACGATGACGATGTCGTTCGTTCCGGCCCGGTAGTAGCCCGTGACTGACGTGCCGAAGGCGTCCTCGACGACCGCTGTTGCGTCGCGGTCCTGCCCAACGAGAAACAGCCCTCGCCAGATTTGATTCTCCCACGCGCCGCCACCGGGGCTCACCTGTTCGTTCCGTTGCTGTTGGTACTGTTCACGGTCGATTATCTCGACATCGACTGGTTGCTTGTAGTTGAGTTCGCGGACGGCTTCGATTCTGGCCATCGTCCGGTTGACCAGTCGTCCGAGTTCCGCCTCTGTCAGCCCATCCTCGACGGTGATGTTGATGTCGTCGTCGTACTCGACACCGCCCACCTCGCCGTAGCCGTCGGGAACATCCCGGTTGGCGTCGCCGAGGATCCCACCACAGCCTGCGAGGACGACAACTGCGGCGACGAGGATGAGTCCGGCTGACTGGCGGCGCATTGACTCGAACTGGGGTCGCAACGAAAATAAGTGCCGCGCTCGCCGGGTTTCGTTTTTATGTGCCGCGGGCAACTATCCTCGTGTATGAACTTCGACCCCGACCGCACGGCAGTGGTTATCGTCGATATGCAAAACGGCTTCTGTGACCCCGATGGGAGCCTCTACGCTCCAGGGAGTGAGGAGGCAATCGACCCCTGTGCCGAACTGGCAGACCGGGCGCGGGAAGCGGGCGCAGCGGTCATCTACACACGAGATGTCCACCCGCCAGAGCAGTTCGACGACGCTCACTACTACGACGAGTTCGAGCGCTGGGGCGAACACGTTCTCGAAGGCTCGTGGGAGGCCGAACTTGTCGATGGCCTCGGCGATGACCCCGACGACCACGTCGTCGTCAAACACACCTACGACGCCTTCCACGAGACTGAACTCGACGGCTACCTCTCGGCACACAACATCGACAATCTCGTTTTTGCCGGGACGCTCGCAAACGTCTGCGTGCTCCACACCGCCGGCAGTGCGGGCCTGCGTGACTACCGGCCCGTGCTCGTTGAGGACGCAATTGGGTTCATCGAAGAAGCTGACCGGGAATATGCGCTCGACCACGCCGATTGGCTGTTCGGCGAAGTGACTACCCTCGACGAAATTAGCTTCGCGTAGACTCGTCGCCGCCGTCGGCGGTCAGTGCTGCCTCGCCTGTCGTCTCCTCGCCGACCGAACGGTCGAACGTGAGCGTCACAGTGGTTCCGTCGTCTGCGTCGAAGGAGAGTTCGCCGCCGGATTTGTCCATCACCCAGTAGACCAACCACAGTCCGAGTCCAGTCCCGTGCTGCAGTTGTGTCTCCTGACGGTCCCGCAGGGTTTCGATTTCGTGGGCGTCGATACCCGGGCCGTTGTCGGTGACGTGCAGTTGCAGTTGTTCGCCGACGGGGTCGATATCGACTCGAACCAGTGGATTCTCGGCGGTGTTGTACCGGGCTGCGTTGTCGAGGATGTTCCGGAGTGCCCGGTCAATCTGTGGCACTGCCCTGACCGCTCGTGGCTGCCGCTCGGTGAACTCGAAGGTCACCTCGGGGTACTCCTCGCGGAGTTCCGCAAGCAGTGTATCGAGTTCGGCCGTGAGGTCGCGGGTGACTCGTTTGTCGGTTTCGACGAGTTGCTCGATTGTTCGGGCCTTCGTGCTCCACTCGAGAATCTGGTCAGTCTTCCTGACGATGGTATCGTATCTGTCGCGTTCGACAGTGTCGTCCATATCCGCGAGCAGTTCGGCGTTCGCGCGGACGACATTCAGTTCGTTGCGCAGGTTGTGGCGCAAAAACCGGCTCTGGAGGTTCTTCAGCAGTTCGAGTTCCTCCTCACGCCGCCGAAGTTGTTGCTCCTGTTCGCGCTGTTCGGTAATATCGCGGCAGACGAGCACACGCGCGAGGAGGTTATCGCGATAATTGGTAATCGGCGAACTGTTGACGTTGATTGCTCGCCGCTCGCCGTCGATGACGAGTTCGAGTTGCTGCTGGTCGTCCGCGACGATGTCCTCGATTTGCTCCGTCTCGAACAGGTCGGTCGCTGGCTTGCCTGCTGCGGAGCCATCGATGCCAAAGGCCGCCCGAGTGGCGCTGTTGGTGGTGATAACCTCGTTGTCCTCGTCGAGCACAATCACCATATCCTCCATCTCTTCGAGCACCGTCTGTCGGGCCACCGGAATCGCGTCGAGCAGCCGCAACTGGAAGGTTGCGAACATCAACACGCCCGCAGTGCCGACGAAACTCACCGGCGTGAGGTCAAACTGTGTGATATCGAAATGGAAGGCAATGTTGACGGCTGTCGGGAAGAGAATCGCGACGAAGACGGCTCCGAGCTGGCGGCGATAGCCGGCGTTGGTCCGGAGTATCATCCCGCCGAGCAGCCCCAGGCTCATCACGACAAACACGTACGAGTAGACGGTGTGGGCAAGAAATAGCGGCGTCTGGATGAGCTCGTAGCCCCACGGAACGGCGTCGTTGACACGCGCTCCGAACAACAGCGACCGTGCGGGCGACAGCGCCAGCGCAATCTCCACGAGCGGGACGACCGAAAGTAGCGTTACGAGTCGCCAGTCGATATACCGTTCGCGACCCGTGTATTCCAGTCCAAGAAAGAACATCCCGATGACCGTGATTTCGATACTGAGAATGCGCAGCGCCATCCCAAAGCCTGCATACCGCAACGTCCGGAGCTGGATCTGCAGCAGTTCGGACCCGACCCAGAGCCCGATTCCTGTAAACATCACAACGAGCGACGTGACGCCGCGCTTCTGGCGGTACTGCAGACAGTAGGCCAGAAAACCCAGCGAAATACAGAGGCCACCCAGTAACAGCAGTTGGAGCACTGGAAATGCAGTTATGACCCCCTCCATTCACTTACCTACTATTCTACACCCACATAAATTCGTATTGGCCACAGAATGAGATCTGATACTCACTGACCGGGTACCGAGATTCAAGACGGCGGAGGTCCTATCGCCTGCCATGGGGGCTTCGACAGGGAACATCGAGTACCGGCCGGCGACACACGACGATTACGAGGCTGTCGTCGAATTCACCGACGAGACCTGGGCCGACCTCGCTGTCGAGGTCTCTGATTAGCTGCCCGACGTCTACCACGACTGGATCGATGGCGACAACCGCCAGACCATCGTCGCCGACGCTGGCGACGATATTGCAGGGATTGCACAGGTAGTCGCGCTCTCTTCGTGGGAGGGCTGGGCCCAGGGGATGCGCGTCAACCCAGCCTTCCGTGGCGAGGGTATCGGCCGGGCAATCAACGACCACCTCTTCCGGTGGGCTCGCGAACAGGAGCTCACGGTCGTCCGAAATATGGTCTTCTCGTGGAATCAGGCTGGACTCGGACAGTCCCGCGCGCTCGGCTACGAGCCGACGACGGAGTTTCGCTGGCTACATCCCGACCCAGACGCCGACGCAGTTGCTGACCTCGACAGCTACCGTGGCGAGGCCGACGCCGCGTGGGCATACTGGACGACCAGCGACGCCCGGGACCACCTCCGCGGGCTGGCGCTCGACACCGACGAATCGTGGGCGCTCCGCGAGTTAACTCGGGAGACACTCGCTCGTGCTGGCGACGACCAGCGCTTGCTCACCGTGACTGACGACAGCGTCCGCGGACTCACCTACCTGTCTCGAACTGTGAACAACGCGGGCGAGGACGGCACACAGCGACTGGCAGAATACGGCGCCGCGGCGTGGGCTGGCCTCGCTGCGGGTCGACAGCTGTTAGACGCAGTTGCCGCCGACGCGGCGGCCCGTGACGCTGACACTGTTCGGCTTCTGGTTCCAGAGACACCCCGGTTCGTTTCTGATGGCGCACACCTCCGCGCTGATATCGGCCAAAACCCGGATTTTGTCCTTTCGGCCAGCATTGGTGAGGCTGAGTAGCGCTACTCTCCTGTTGCAACACACCAACTGTTCTTATCTCTGTCCCTCACACTCGAGACCATCTTTTTCCGACTCGGGTTTATCGAACCCTCGTCGCAAAAACATGGGTGAAAAAGGCCGCGAGCGTGCAGTGGCGCGCTCGCGGTGGAGTCAGGCTAGCCCAGACAGCATAATACCGCTCTCACGGCTTCGCCGTTCGAGTGGATCGAGACCTCGCTTCGCTCGGTCTCGCACTCAGTCCCACTGCGCGCCGGGATTGGTCACCGCGCCGTTGGCCGCCGACCATCTTTTTCCGACTCGGGTGTGCTGCGCAAACCATTCGTCGCAAAAACATGGGTGAAAAAACCGGAGCCTCGCCGGCTCCGAGAAACTTACCTAATTCCACTGCGCACCGGGATTGGTCACTGCGCCGTTGGCCGCCGACCCGAAGTCACGGACGTGTTTTGCGAGCACACCGTTCTCGTAGGCTGGCTCTGGGTCGTGGTCTTCCAGCCGCTTTTCGAGTTCTTCGTCGGAGACGTCGACTGACAGTTCCAGTTCGTCGATGTCGATGGTAACCGTATCGCCGTCTTCCAGCGCGGCGATTGGGCCGCCGACGTACGCTTCCGGTGCAACGTG
>JAQCNR010000449.1 GCA_028274925.1 Halovenus sp. | reverse complement strand
TCGACCAGGTCCTCGAGGAGGGCGTCATCGCGGTGAGTGTCATCCCGGCCCAGAACCCAAAGTATGCCCGCGAGCGCGGCTGGATCGGTGAAGATGAGCCGTTCGACGGCGAGCAAATCGTCGCAACACTGCGCGAGGCTGTCGCAACCGTTGCTCCCGACGCTGAGTTCGAGTATATCACTGTCGACCGCTTTGCGCCACACGGCGTGATCGGCAACAAGATACGAAAGTTTGCCCGGAACAACGGAGCAACAATCGTCTTTCTCGGCAGTCAGAATGCTGGCCGGATCGTTCGCTCGATCAGCGTCGGAGCGAATGTTGTCACAGACCGGAGCTACGATACGATGGTGGTCTCGGGTGCCCAGCTACCGGAGATTCCGAAACTTGACCAGAAACTTCCGGCAGAGGAACTCCTCGAAAACGCGTGAGAAGCGACGGGACGAACCAATTCACTGCAGTTGTGGCGCAGCGGGAGCGTTGCTGCCTCCAGCGACGCCTTGGAGTGACTGGAATGCGGTTTCCCAGTCGAGATTTCTGCCGTCGAGAATCGAGTTTGCGTCCGCTCGCTTCTGTTCAGCCTGCTCGCGGAGTCGAAGATACTCTTCGACGGTTTCGAGCTGGTCGCGGGGCGCTCTCGTCTCGGTACGACCAACGGTCGCACTGACGGCGAAATACTCGGAGAGGGCACTCTGGTAGAGACGCTGGGTTGCAATCTGCTCGACAGCCGAGACGAGCGTCTCGCGGTCGGCGGGCTTTTGAACGTAGTCGGCGACTGGCGAGGTCGAGATATCAAATTCCCGCCGTTCGGAACTAACCATCACAATCTGGCAGTCGTATCCGTCCGAGCGGATTTCCGACGCAACATCGAGCCCAGATGGGCCAGGCATATTCCGGTCGAGCAACACAATATCAGTCTCGTTGCTAATCTGGTCGAGGGCGACCGTTCCGTTGGGCGCTGTGTCTACGCTGTACTCTGCCTCGAACCAGAGTGAATAGAGATCACGGCAGCCATCCGTATCGTCGACAATCAGCACTTCAAGTGGTCCCGTCATCTGTCGTATTTCAGTATAGTAGGACATACCTACTTAATTACCCCTACCGTCCACAACCGTTTATATTGTTTACTAATGCTTGTTAGTCCATAGGGCGGCCTTAGAACCCCTAACGTGCGTTTGACGATTTTCGCAGCGAGTTCCACTTTCTGCTGGTCCGGCTGGTTGGCGAACGGCGTCGCTCTCGGGGTCTGTCGCCGGATTCTGCGCGCAGTGACGAAGGGGATATACCGCTGGCCGGTCATTCTTCTGATGCGTGCCCCAGTCCCCGCACGAGCCCACCCATTCGGGTGCGATGACACCGCGGTGAACCCGGGCATGCGATATCTTCGAGCGCGTACGGTCGTAGACCGTTCGCGCAACCGGTGGCTCGTAGAGCCACCCGCCCGGCACGAGGGTTAGCCGGCTGACCGGAGCACACCGCTTGGGACGATGCCGGTCGTTAGTGTTCCGGGCGACAGTTCTGAACCTCAGAAGTAGTCCCTACTGAAATTTCGACTGCTGAATACGGGGTGTCGCACCTTCACGGCGCGCTGCTCGGTTCGTCACCCCGTCGTTTCGGAGTCCGCACGCCGTTCGACGAGTAGCTGGAGCAGAAACTCCGTCACCCTGGTGAGGTCGACAGGCTTCTCGGCCGGTCCGTAGTAGCTGGTGGTGTACTCGGTCTGGTCGACTGTGAGGGTGAGGGTGTAGGATGCACCATCAGCCGGACAGATGTACTCGCACTCGGTGTAGGACTCCTGCCAGCCATCGGGCTGTGCACGCCGGACGAGCGAGACTAACTGTTCGTATTTCTCTTCGGAGAGTTCGCTCTCGCTGGAGTCACTTTCGCCGGTCTGGGTACTCCGGGCCGTGTAGGATACCTGCCGGTCAGCACCAATCTCGACCGTAGTTACCGTTGCACTCAATCCGGCGCGCTGGGTGTACTCGGCCGTCACTGTCGGGTCCGGCGCTGACGTATCACCGCCACATCCCGCGAGTGCCAGTGGGACCGACGCGCCCACGGCCCGAACGACTGCCCTGCGTTTCATACCTACCCAATACTGCCCGACACGTATCAAAGAACCTGACTGTGAAAAGAGCGTTTGAGTGAGGTCGGTGCAGAGCCGGAATACCCACTCTGCAGAGAGTCGAACCACGGGGACGTAAGAGAAACGAGAGACCGCTCCCGAAACAGCCTCACTCCGGGTCTGGCGACAGCGAGACGAATTCCAGACCGCGCCGGTCGAGCAACTCCTGTGCTCTGTCGGTCACTGACGGCGCGACGAGAATTCCTCTGATAGTGCGCTCGGCGTGCAGTTCAGAGCCGAGCGCTTCAACGTAGCGGTTGAGTTGGCTGACGGCGTCGGGGCCGACGCGCCGGCGCTTCAGTTCGACTGCGACGGCGCTGTCGTCGCTGTCAGTTCCGTAGATGTCTACTGCGCCTGCCGACGTGTCACGTTCGGTTGCCCGTGGCTCGAATCCCGGTTCGACAAGGTCCGGGTCGTCGAGAATCCGGTCTCGAAGGTCGGCCTCTGTGCCCGTGACGACCACGTCACTCTCGCCAGTGCCGTCGTAGGTACTTATCTGGTCGACCTGCTCGAACACCACTAGTAATTCTTCATCTGGGGTCGAGCGGACGCTCCGGACGTGCAGTTGGCCGTCGACCAGATGGCCGTCGTGCGTACAGCCCGGCGGTTGCCAGTTCACTGGCTTCTGTCCGCTGTCGGTGTGGACCAGTATCGTCCCGTCGGGTTTGAGCACGACGAGTCGGTGGCCCCAGTCCAGCGAACTCGCTGCCCGCCCGTCGTACTCGACGCGACAGCGGCCGAAAATCGTCGTGAGGCGCTCGGCGTCGATGCCGGCTTCGAGCACCTCTAGCGCCGTCTCGGTCGTCGGCGCAGTGCGGGCCTGTAATCTCTGCTCGGTCACAGTACGTCTTCGGGGCGGGGTCAGTATGTGGCTGGCGGTTCCACCGCTCACTCGCCTGACGTGCCGAGGAGACGGCGTGCCCCCGCAGAGAGGTGTCGCTCTCGTGGGTGACACACCTCCAGAAGCTGTTTCTGTGCCCTCTCCATATCGACGGTTCCGCGCTCTATCGCCACCCCAAGCTGCGCTTTATGCTGGCGGAGCTGTCGCCGGAGTCGTTCGTATTCCACCACCGAGTTCACCCGAACTAGCGTGCCACAGTTCGCTGGTGTTTGCTCCCTCCCGCGGGCTGGAATGCCAGCCCAGACCGGGAGGTATGCCGTCGTCGTCGAGCCAACACATCTGAGACAGAGGTCGAGCGTCAGATACGAGAGCTCATCGACGAGTTTCCGCCAGCGTTTCCGTCCACACTGGCGCCACGCTGGGCCATCTTGGCTCGCGGTCACCACGCAGTGGCCAGTCGTAGCGGCCCAGACGAGGCGGTTGGTGTCGGCCCACTGCGACCGGAAGAGCGCGAATTGGGCGTCAGGTCGGCGACGAGCGAGCACGACGCGGTCACTCACGGCTGTCCTCCGTCAACGTACGCATAGACGCTCTGGTCCGCCCTTCGCAGAAAAACCCGCGGCTCACTCCGGTCGCTGGCCTGCACCGAACAGCCGCAGTACACCGATGACGAGCACGGCAAAAGGGAGAATAGGCAGGAACAGCAGACCAATCAGAATCGCAATCGTCCAGCCGATGATACCCATCCCACCCTTGCTGCCGTATTCGCGCTGTGGGGTCACGGTGTCTGTCATACTTGTCAGTATCCGGGCCGGTCCAAAGAGGGTGTCGACTTTGCCCACCCGTTGTCGAAGTATTTACTGTGCCCCGCGGAGAAGGGTAGTAAAACCGGGTATGGGTACGATAATCGACCTGACCGATGGAGATGACCACGACGTGTTGCACGCGACAGAAGCCGACGGGCTGTTCGGCGGGGCGTATCTCGACGGCCAGCCACTCGAAGCGTACCTCGGACCGGACGAACAACCGGCCTACGTCCTCCAGAACAAGAAATCTGGTCTCAGCATCGAGGGTGCGAGCCAGCGAACACTCAAACCGGATGGCGATTTTCAGGCCTTTGCGCTCGTGACTGACCTCCGTGTCCTCTTTGTCGTCGGACAGGCGGGCGGCGACGAGTCGCTCTCGCTCGACCTTACTGATATTGTCGAAACAACCGCCGAGAGCGGTCTCCGGACGAGCACACTCACTATCGAGACGCTCGACGGCGAGCGATGGTCGTTCCCGTGTTCGGACGACCCGACGACGGTTGCGGCGTATATCGAGGACACAGCGCAGGTGTGGGCCAACGCTGCTCGGTTACTCGACGATGTCGAGGCGGCGCTGGGCAGCGCAGGAGACCGACTCAGTGACGGGGAGTTCGAGAGCGCTCGTGAGGGCGTCGACGGCCTACGAGGAACTATCGAGACTGCAACAACCCGAATTCAGGAAGTCGGTCCCGCCGCCCACGCACAGATTGCAGACCGCGCGGCGGAGTTACGCGCTTGGCTCACTGAACTCGAACGGCAACTGGTCGCCAGTGACGCCGCCCGCGCCCACGCTCGCGCTCACGAGGCGTGGCAGGCCAGCGAGTACGAGGCAGCCGCGACGGCATACGACCACGCAATCACCCACTACCAGACGGCCCTCGATATCGAGGGGCCGACGCCAGCCGCAGAGACGCTCTGGAGTCGGCTTCGGTCCGGGGCTGCCGAACGCGAACTGCTCAGGGTCGGGCCGCTGGTCAACGCCGACACCGCCCGAAGACGTGCGCTCGCTCTTGCCGACCCAGAGGACGCCGCTGGTGAGTGGGAGCGCGCACTGGACCTGTACCGCGACTTGCTCGGCCTCGACTGGGGGAAGACCGAGGATGGATTCGTTGCCGACCACGACCTTATTCGCGAGCAAACAACCGATATTGCCGACGACGCCATCGGCGACCATTACGAGGCGGGGGTCGAGTGGCTCCGGTCGGGCGACAAACTCGCCGTACAGGACAGACAAACACAGGCGACACAGGTCTACGAGCGAGCGGCCGAACAGTTCGAGCACGCCCACAATCTCGCCACAGAGATCCGCCCTGACCGCTTGTCGGAGGTTGAAACTGCGAGTACGGCGGCCGAAGACCGTCTCGATGGCACCCGTCCGACAGACGCTGTTCCCGACGACCCGATTGCCTTCGAGCCGAGTGAGGACACGGGCGACGAACTACCCGACGAGAACCCCGTCGAGGGCGGAATTGAGGGGCTCTCGTTTCACGATTCCAGGTCGACAGCAGCACAGCGCGACGACTTTTCGGCGGAAACAGACGAGTCGCCACAGTTCGAGTCGTCGAGTTCAGAGTCAACATCCGTTCTGGACCAGATTCAGGCACAGAAGCGGGCGTCGACAGACACTACCGACGACGCTAAAGTTCCATCTGACACAGACGCTGACACCGACACAGGGTCCGCCGACCTCTCGGCTGAGGAGCTTCAAGACCGTCTCGAAGCGCTGGATGGAGAGACACTCCGGGAGCTCGTCGCACGCCTCTGGGACGCAGATGGCTGGACAACCTCCGTTGTCGACGGGGCTGGTGACGCTGTCTACGACGTCGTGGCGATGGCCGAGGAGGGCAACGACCGGGCGTTGTTGTGGGTTGTCGAGTCTGCGGCCGGCCCAGTCGACAGGACGGTTCTCGACCAGTGTGAGGCGGCGATGCAGAACAGCTCACGAACTGACGAGGCAGTTGTCGTTACGACGGCGTCGACGACGCCGTCGGCGGAGTCAGCGGCCGAGCAGTCGGGCGTCTCCATCATCGGTCCGACGGCGCTTGCCCGCCGACTAGACGCGGCGGGACTGGCAGGCACTGTCCCGACGCGGGAGTGAGCCCGCAAACTTAAGACGCTACCATTCCCGAGTACTGGTACATGGAGTACACGCTGGCGATCGAGAACACGCCCGAGACGATTCCTGCCGGCACTGGGTTGTTGCTCTTGCACCCGAGCATCGGCGAAACCGACCGCATCGACACGCAGTTTCTCAAGACAGACACCGACCACCTGCTCGTCATCTCGACACGGACGACCGCACGCGAAGTCGAACAGAAACTCGAACACTACGAGGTTGACGAGGACAGTGCAACAATTCTCGACACGCTCTCGGTCGAGCGGGGGTACACTCGCCGCCAGAGCGACCACGTCAAGTACGTCACCACGCCAGAGGACCTCGACGCAATCATCGCAGAGACCCGCGAGTTTCTCGATACCCACGAAGGCAAACTTCGCGTGAGTCTCGATTCGATTACCGAGATGGTCTACTACGCCGACGAAGAGCAGGCCCGTGAGGCCGTTGCGGAAATCCTCGACCTGTTGGATGAGTACGACGCGGTTGGACTGTTCCACCTCGCCCGTAGCGTCCACGACGAAGATGTTCGAGAAAACTTCAAAGAGTTGTTCGACGGGGTTATCGAACTCGACGAATCCGGCAGTGTCTCGTCCTCGCTGTAAGGACACAAGTTGGCTGAGCACCAACCATTATTACGACGCGGCCATACTGATACTCTGTATGCCGGAATGTCAGAACTGCGGTGCGTTTGTGACGGCGGATTACGCACGAGTATTCACACCGAACGGGATCGACAAGCCGCGTGTGTGTCCACAGTGTGAAGACAAAATCCGGGACGGTGCCGATGTGCGCCAGGCCCGGTCCACGCGACGGGGGTAATCTCGGGCCGCCCTCCACGTAGTTCCTTTCCTATACCAGCACACTACCGACGTGTAGCCGTTGCAGGCCCAACTGCCAACATCTTCCTTCCGGCTCACCTGTGCAGATTAGCGCTCGCGGGCCTCGGCGAGCAACTCCATCGCCAACTCCGAAATCTCGGCCGTTCGGGCCTCAGTGC
Organism: Halovenus sp.; assembly: GCA_028274925.1. Classification (GTDB taxonomy): domain Archaea; phylum Halobacteriota; class Halobacteria; order Halobacteriales; family Haloarculaceae; genus Halovenus. Next base: position 1,077 of record JAQCNR010000449.1, on the reverse strand, counting down.
GCGCCTCGGCAGTCATTCGAATAAGTGACTGCGTCCCGCTGGCTCGAAGCAGGAACCAGCCACCCTCGAGGTCAACGCGAACGCCATCGAGCGTCGAGACGGACTCGAATCGCTCGGAAACGAGTTCGCTAACCGCGTCCATCACCGCCGCTTTCTCGCTGACCTCGACGCTACCGCGCTCGATAGGATACGTTTCGACCTCTGCTGCACGCGCTGCAAGCGGTCGGTCTGCCGCCAGCGCGGCGATTCGACACGCTGCCAGCGGTCCGTCAGGACAGAGCGTCTCTGACGGCCAGATCCACGCACCGCTGGGTTCGCCGCCGAAGGCAACGCCCGCCTCGCTGGCCGCCTCCGCCACGTAGACATCGCCGACCGGTGTCCGGCGCGTCTCGATACCCGCCGCGGCGAGATGGTCCTCGACAGCCAGACTGGTATCGACTGGCACGGCCACAGCCTCACCCTCCGAGGCGGCGTCGCGGCCAAACAGCGCGAGCAGGACATCACCAGAGAGAAAGTCACCGTCCGCCGTCACGGCGCGCATTCGGTCGGCGTCGCCGTCGTGGGCAATTCCCAGATCGGCGTCGGACGCGCCAACGAGTTCTGACAGCGACTCACAGTTCTCGGGTGTCGGTTCGCTCGGTCTGCCGGGAAAAGAGCCGTCGGGCTGGGCGTTCAGCGTCTCGACGTGACAGCCGAGTTCGTCGAGCGCTTCGGCAGTGACCCCACCTGCGCCGTTGCCGGCATCCAGAATAACCGACACAGGCTGGTCGAGTGTAACAGCATCGAGTAGCGCGGCCTTGTGTGTCGGCCGATGGTCGACGCTATGGTGGTCTCCGAAACTGTCCCAGTCGGCAAGTGTCGTCGTATCCGATTCGATGCGCTCTGTAATTTCGTCTTGCAGTGCGCTGTCGAATGCTTGCCCGCTGGGTTGCCAGAGCTTGATTCCGTTATCTTCTGGTGGGTTGTGCGACGCTGTAATCGCAACGCCGGCGTCAGCGTCCTCCCAAGCGACCGCTCGCCCGACCGTGGGTGTTGCGGCGACGTCGAGGTCGACGACGTCTGTGCCCGACTCTCGCA
>JAQCNR010000448.1 GCA_028274925.1 Halovenus sp. | reverse complement strand
AGCGAGAGTGCCGGGGAACTCGTGTTTTCGGTGAGCAGTCCGGGATTCTCTGTCAGTAGCTCTTCTAGTGTCCACGGACTGTCTTCGATGCGTTCGATTGCCGCAATTTGTTCGTCGATAGTCGGGGGATGACGCTGTGCCGATTGCTGTCCAGACTGCTGGGTCCCGCCTTGCTGGCGCTGGCGAGCCTGCGCCTCTCGCTGGAGTTGGGCCTGCGCGACGAAGTTCTCCACACCGAACATCTGGTTTTGCTCGGCGAGCGTCTGGTTAATCGACGAGGTTGCCCTGTATTCTTTCTGGACACGCAGTGATTCGATGAGCGCCTCCTGTGTCAGGACGTTATCGCCACGTTGGACCACCTGCACGACGGTCACATTCTCGTCGCCCTGGAAGTTCGTCTGGATGTAGCTGCTGGCCTCCTGGGCGTCTGAGCCAGTCTCGAACTGAGAGGTGTCCGAGGATTGCTCGACCATCCCGGCACCGGCGCCGATGCCCGCGGTGGCGAGTAACATTACGACGATAATTATCTTGCTGTACGACATCAGGAAATCGGCAAACCGCTGGGGAAGATCAGTCACGGTTGCCCTCCGTAGAATCTGCCGGCTCTTGCTCTCATTCTGTCGTTAGAGAGAACGGATTGTCTGCGTAAATATCTGTTGTTAATATCCTACTGACAGCGTTTCGCGCTCGGAAACGCGGCGTGTTGACAGGCTGTGGAACGGCTCGCCAGCGCACTTTAGTGGGCTCCGGTCGCAGACGGACTGTGACCGAGACACTCACCGCCAACGGCGTCGAGTTCACCTACCACCGCGACGGCGACGGCGACAAACTCGCGCTCTGTCTCCACGGCTTTCCAGATAACGCACGCACATTTGAGCCACTCATTGACCCACTGACTGAGGCGGGGTACACCGTTGTTTCGCCGTACATGCGCGGCTACGGCCCGACGGAACCCGCCCCAGACGGCGACTACTCGGCAGGTGCACTCGGCGCGGACGCGATTGCGCTCGCCGAGGAACTACGCGACCGAGAAGGGTGTGATGACGCTGTCCTCATCGGCCACGACTGGGGTGCCGTCGCGGGCTACGCGGCGGCGCGACAGGACCCCGCGCAGTTCTCACAGCTGGTGACGATGGCGGTGCCGCCGGGCTTCAGCGCGCTTGCACTCGCTTCACCTCGCCAGCTATTCCGGAGTTGGTACATCTGGCTGTTTCAGTTCCCCGGCGTCGCCGAGCGCGTCCTCGAAGCCGAGGATTTCGCGCTGATCGACGTACTGTGGGGACTCTGGAGTCCCGGCTGGACCGACGACGCACATCTCGATTCGGTTCGAGCCACGTTCCGCTCGCCGGGAACGTCCGACGCTGCCCTGCAGTATTACCGGCAGTTCGTCAATCCCGCAGTGAAAGACCTCGCCCGCAACGGCCGGCCGACACTCGACTCACTGCCGCCAATTGACGTGCCCGGGCTGGTTATCACGGGCGAACAGGATGGCTGTATCGGTGCCGGGTTGTTCGAGCGTGCCGAGGAACTGTTTAGCGCCGACTGCCGAGTGCTCAAAATTCAGGAGGCCGGTCACTTCATGCACCGCGAGCGACCGGCGGTGGTCGCTGACGAAATTACACAGTTTCTTGAAAAATAGGCGCGTCGTTAGTTGCGACGGCGCAGCGCGATGAAGCTAGCACCGAGTACCGCGATGACTGCCGCGAGGACGCCGAATTCAGGCCCGCCGTCGTCGGCGCTGCCGGAGGCGTTCTCTCCGTTCGTTCCATCGTTCTCATCGTCCATCTCGTCGTCTTCACTATCCATCTCGTCGTCTTCGCCGTCCATTTCGTCATCGACAGCCGACACGTCGAAGCTGTCCATCACTGGCGCGCCAGCGACGACGTACGGTCCGTCAGCACTGCCCTCGCTCGTGACGAAGTCGTACATCTGGTTGCCGTTCGTGTCGAGGTGTGCCATCGCGAAGATGGTGTCGTCCTCTTTGAGTGGGTCGTCAAGCGTGATTTCGACGGTTTCGTGCGTTCCCGGCGCGAGGGACTCGCTCGTGCCGCGGATACTTCCGATGACGCCGCCGTTGTGCAGCGAACTGTCGTGAACTGTCACGAAGCCGCCGTTGTGTAGCGTCACCGTGTCGACGACGACCGTGTCACCGGTGGAGTTCTCGACGAGCACGTCGAGGTGGTGCCGAACTGTCTTGTAGTCCAGATCGAGGTCGTCAGCCAGTTGGTTCGCGTTCCGAGGGCGCTTGTCCAGCGCGCGCAACAGGCGGACGCGATTCGTCCCGCCCCGCGTTCCCGTCAGCACGTACCAGAGGGCACCCTCCAACAGGCTGGCAGTCAGCGCGCCGGGTTGTAATACCATCGCTCTCTTTACCGACAGAGCGGACCATTCTGTGACTGGCAGCACCTACCCTGTCAAATCGACGGAACACATATTGCTGTGGAATCGTATCACTGGCCATGAGCGACACCGTTCACGAACCCGCAGGGCCGCCTGTGATCGGTAACATGTCGCGGTTCACCGACGACCCGTTGCGCGTCCTCACTGGGTTGCAGGAGGCATACGGCGGGCAGTACCCGCTCGTGAGACTCGACCCACCGGTCGGCCAGCGATTTACTGTCGTTCTCGACCCGGAACTCGTTCACGAGATTCTGGCACAACGAGAGCAGTTCCGCCGGCCCGCTGTTGGCCCTGAAGCACAGCAGCGGCAGGGGTTAGTGTCCAGTGATGGCATGCTCTGGGAACAGCAACGTTCTGTGCTCCAACCGGAGTTCGTTGGCGGGAACCTCTCGACGTACGCCGATATTGCAAGCGAGACGGTGACGGAGATGCTCGCCGACTGGCCCGAAGACGGGACTCTCGACCTGCACGAGGAACTGTCGGTATTGACGATGCGAGTCATCACGCAGTCGCTGTTCAGCCGTGACACTGGCCGCGAGCAGGCAACGGCGGTCCACAACGCGCTGGCGACGTTTTCCGAGGAGTTCGAGCCAAGTCTCACCGACGTGGTCCTGCCAGAGCGCCTCCAGCCCGGCCCCTCCGAGGAGTTCGAGGCCGCTGACGAGGTACTCGAAGGCGTTGCCGAGGAGTTCGTCGACTGGCACCGCGACCATCCAGACCCACCTACGGATATGATTACTGCGCTGATGGACGCGCAAGCCGACCCCGAAATCGAACTCTCCGAGAACGAACTCATCGACGAGGCTGTACTGTTCATGACGGGGGGCCAGGAGACGACAGCGCTGACAATCACCTACGCGTTCTACTGGCTCTCACAACACCCGAACATTCGAGAGCGTGTCGCCGAGGAAGCCCAGACAGTGCTCGGCGGCGACCCACCAACGTGGGGTGACCTCTCGGAGTTGACGCTTACCGAGCGAGTCGTCCGGGAAACGCTCCGATTGACGCCCGCGGTGTGGAATCTCTCTCGGGAGGCCCGAACCGACACCGAACTCGCTGGTGCCTCCATCGACGCTGGGGAATTCCTGCTCATGTCGCCGTATGCCCATCATCGCGATAGCCGCGTCTGGTCCGACCCGCTGCAGTTCCGACCAGACCGGTGGGCTGGTGAGGCCTCCCGGAGCAACGACTCCTATTTCCCCTTTGGCAGCGGCCCCCGGGTCTGTATCGGCAAACAGATTGCGCTGACCGAGGCGCAGTTCACCCTCGCACACGTCCTGCAGGAATTCGACGTTTCTGTCGACCGTAAGCAACTGGACCTCCAGCCGAGCGTCACCCTTCGCCCCTCGAGACCGGTCGAAGCGACCGTGAGGACGCGCGGGTGACTCCACGTGGCCGTGCTGGGCGACTTCGCGCCCAGTGTCGGCCCTACCTAACGACGGTGACCGGAACGTTTGCCTTGTCGACGACCTGTTCGGCGACGCTCCCGACGAGTCCCTCCTGTTTCTCGCTGAGGGCCCAGTGGCCGACTCACCGGCGTCAGCTATTATACAGTCTACCCCAATACAATGTCATGAGTGTCCTCGTTGCAGTCTCAGACGACGACCAGTACGAGACGGTTCTCGACGTGGCCGTGCAACTGGCCGCCGGTCTGGGCCAGCAACTCGTCGTGACCCACATTACGGAGACCGATTCGGCCTCCGGAGACGAACGAGCCTTTCGGAACGACCTGCAGTCGTATCTCTCGACTGTCGACGTGCCCGTCGAGGTGAGCTTAGACCACCTCGACAGGAGCGGATTCCGCGAGGGGACAGCCGTCGGGAAGCAGTTGCTGGAACTCGCAGAGCGCGTCGATATCGACCACATCGTCCTCGGCTATCGCTCGAAAGACCGACTGCAGACACTCCGGGAGGGACACACTGGATTCACCGTCGCACAGGAAGCCGCCGTCCCGGTCACAATCGTCCCCGAAGGCGTCGGCTGAGAGCGCCGTTCCACCACCGATTACACGCCGCCAGCGCGCGCCGACTCGGTCGCCGGCGGCGTTGAGACTGCCACGCCCGTCTTCGGTGAGCCGTCGAGTGGCGGCTCCGTTCGGTGTGGGTTTATGCGATTCCGGTCTCTTGTAGACGTATGGCAACACCAGACCTGAACGGCCGGACAGCGCTCGTTACCGGCAGTGCGACACGCGTCGGCCGCGAACTGTTGCTCCGCATCGCCGACTGCGGCGCGGACGTTGCAGTCCACTACCGCAGCAGCGAGGCCGAGGCGGCCGCGACCGCACAGGAGGCCCGCGAGGCCGGTGTCGAGGCGACGACGGTCCAGGCCGATATCACGGACCCGGAGTCGGTCGATACAATGTTCGACAATATCGAGTCCGACCTCGGGCAGGTTGACGTACTCGTCAACAACGTCGGCAACTTCGACGCTCGCCATTGGGAGGACATCGAGTGGGACGCTTGGCGTAGCGTCGTCGAAAGCACGTTCTACGGCACCGTGCTGTGCTCGCGGCGGGCACTTTCCGGGATGCGGAGCCAAGAGTGGGGCCGAATCGTCAACATCGGCTTCGCCGACAGCGACCGGATGCACGCCGCGCCAGTGAACTTCCCGTACTTCGTCGCGAAGACTGGCGTGTTGATGTTCACCCGGATGCTCGCCGGCGATACCCAGGACGACAGCATCACAGTCAACGCGGTGTCTCCCTTCGCCGTCGAGAACACCGTCTCAGACGTCTCGACGTTCCCTCGTGGTCGTGCGGCGTCGTTCGACGACCTGGCCGCCCCGATTCTGTTTTTCCTCTCTTCGGAGGCCGGCTACATCAGCGGCGAGAATATTTCCGTCGACGGCGGCCGCCTCGTCGAGCAGTGAAGTCCCTGTCGTGGCCGTCATTCCCGAACACAGCAGCTACCGCTCGTCGACGATGTACTCGAAGTGATGGCCCGGCGTCGTTGCCTTCCACTTGTCGATACCCGACTTGGCTCCACAGTCCTCGCAGGTCAACCAGCCTTCGTAGCGACCCTCGTACTCTCGTGTGTACCGACACTCTGGACACTGTAGCGTCCCCTCGATTTGTCGGTCAGTACCGTTGTCGATGCGCGGCACTGGTGGCAGTTCCTCGGTGAGGATAGCCGACTCCTCGACGCGGTATTCTGAGTCACCTGTCGTGACGACGTAATACTCTTGATTTTGCTCCCAGACGGTCCCGCGTAACTTCGCCTCCGTCTCGCGGCCCAGAATCTCGACGGTTACGTCAATCATACCAGCTAGTTCGCTCGCCTTCGACAAATACCCTCGCGCCAGCACGTCTCGACCCCAAACAATAGCCTCGACGCGTCCGTATTCCTCTCTCATGACCAACGGTAACGACCGGACACCTGCGGAGCGCGCTCGGGCACTGCTTCGAGAGACGGACCGCTGTACGCTCGCGACAGCGTCTCCGACCGGTGTGCCCGAGGCGGCGACGATTCGGTTCGTGGCCGACGACGACTTCAGCCTCTACTTCAACACCTCGACGACCTACCGGAAGTACGACAACCTGTGTGCCAACCCCCGCGTCGCAGTCGTCGTCGACGGTCCGGCAGGAAACCTCCAACTAGAGGGCGTGGTACGGGAACTCGACGGCACCGAAGACGAGTCTGCAGTCGACCGGTACGTCGAGAAGTACGGCCACAGCCCGTATCTTACCCACGACCACAGCACCCGTTTTACCGTCGAGACGGACTGGGCGCGGCTACTGCTCGACGGCAGTTTCCCGCCCGAGCACGCAATGGTACTCGGCGAGGGTGACACTGACCTCCACTGACTGCTTGGGCGGGTGTGGTGGAGCGTGTATACAAATAGATACAGCGAATACACCGGGCAGACGCACCCGACGAGTGAACACCACAGCTGGCGGTTGTAGTCGACCGCAGCCAGAGAGCTTATGCCCTCTGTCAGGTATAGTCCGAACAGAATCGCATGTCCGGCAACCCCGAGTCCCCCGTTTCCGCAGCAACGGCCTACCGTGAGAGCGCGAAAGCGCTGTTGACGGCCGGCGAGCGCTTGCTCCTAGTCGCGGAACGCCATAGCGACGGGACGCCCTTCTGGACGCTGCCGGGCGGCGGCGTCGAACCCGAGGAGACACCCACAGAGGGGCTCGCTCGCGAACTTCGGGAGGAGCTAGGTTGTACCGTTTCAGTCCACTCGGAGCTCCCGCCACTGTGGTACGCCCACACTGGCCCGGAACACACCGTCTCGAGGTGGCGTGTCTACCGCTGTCAGCAACAGTCGACTATCGACCCAGATCTGCGGGCGGGGATTGTCGACGCCCGGTGGGTCCACCCCGACGAGCTCCCGCCGGAGACGCTTGTTCACGTCCGGTACTTCCTCGAGGGCGTTGACCACTCGCTCTAACTGCAACCTCTGTAGTGGCACAGAGACCTCGAAGCTGGAAGTATATTACCACAGACTGTGTAATATGTCTATGCCAACCTTCGATACAGTCGACACGCAGAGGTCGCCCGCTGCTATCCGGGCGGGTAGTGAGTCATGAGTACACAGACAGCCATCGACGTCGACGGCCTCGAACTCGTCTACAGCGACGGGACAGTCGCAGTCGACGGCGTCGACATGACCATCCCGAGTGGCGAGTTCTTCGGCTTTCTCGGTCCGAACGGGGCCGGAAAGACGA
>JAQCNR010000429.1 GCA_028274925.1 Halovenus sp. | reverse complement strand
TGCCGAGACATACGGCGTGAATGGAACGACGGTCGCTGATGCGGATGCCAGCGCGGGAACGTACCCCGCGGGAGTGAAAGGAAAAGCGACCGGAACTGGCGAAACGAGAGGAGTCTGGGGGGTCAGCAGGTCGACCGACGGTCGAGGTGTCTACGGCGAGGCGACGGCCGACTCCGGCGTGACTGTCGGCATCGTCGGGGAAACACAGTCGTCCAGCGATAGCGCCTCCGGAGTATACGGGAAGGCAACGGCAGGGTCCGGCGAGACTGTCGGTGTCTACGGACTAAGCGAGTCCGGTCAAGGAGCGGGCGTTGTCGGTCACGCCAGTAGCTCTTCTGGGAGTTCTCACGGTGTCGTTGGATCTGCCGAATCGTCCGATGGATACGGCCTGTACTCCTTCGATGGCGCTAAAGTCGAGGGAACGATTGAAGCTACCGAGCGCTCGATCGAGGACTCTGGCATTTCGGTGTACTTGTCGGACCCACTGACCGTCTCGGCCAATAGTTCCCGAGTAATCGAGTTCGACCAAGTTCGCTACGACGACTGGGGCAACTACGATACCTCACTCGGCGAGTTTCCCGTTCCGGCGGACGGCCGCTACAGAGTCACAGCGTCGGCCGTGCTTGAAGCGGACGGTGCCTTCGCGAACTTACGAATCCAAGTCAACGATACGGACAAGGCTTTCAACCAACAGCTACCGGACGGTCTGGCGGCCTTCCCGAACCCCTCGGTAGAGAAAACCCTTGATCTCAGCTACGGCGACAGAGTCAACGTGGAGGTTGGAAATGAGTCAGACAACTCAGCCGACCTCCGTGTCGGTGAACCTTACACCTATATGACCATCGACAGAATCGCGTAACTGATTCGTGCTGGGAATCGCGTCCCAACACCGTCAGGGGTCTCTCTCTTTCAGGTGGAGACCGCTTTGCTAAGGGTAACCGTCCCGATTCAGCTAACAAAAATTGCCCGATGGCATGGAGTTCAACCGCAGACCTACTGGACTTAACACTCAGACTGCGCTCTCGGAAACTCGAATCCAGGGGAGAACCGCCGTATCAGACGCTCAAAGGCAAAATTCTGTTCGGCTAAGAACCATGCGACTGCGGTATGGACCAACGCGGATTTGAACCACGGGAAGATGGTCGTCTCACTCCGTTCGACGCTGCAACTTCCCTACTTCAAATCCGCTCGGGTTCACGTTCGACGCTCGACAGACTCATCGCTGTCGCTCTTCGTTTTGTCTCCCGCGAACGTGGGCCAACGCGGATTTGAACCGCGGACCTCCCGGTTATCAGCCGAGCGCTCAACCTAACTGAGCTATTGGCCCATCACGCATCAGGGTGTACCCGAGGGCCACTGTTAAGCGTTTCTTTTCGCACGCAGTCGCGCCGACTCACCGGTCGGAATCGTCGACTTCCTCGAACTCTACATCTTGTGCGTTGTCGAAGCCGCCATCTCCAGAGCCGGACCCTCCGCCCCCAGAGCCACCGACATCTGGGTCGCTGTCGCCGCCGGGGAAGCCGCCGATGTAGACGTTGCCAGTGACGAATCCACCGGTCTTTTCGTCCGCGTACGGAACGAGAACGTACTTCTTCAGGAGCACGCGGAACGGATATCGCGTCACTGGGATGACCAGCAGTAGTCCGATGGCGTCGGTGACGAGCCCCGGCGTGAGCAGGAACGCGCCGGCGATGAGCAACAGCGCGCCGTCGATGAGTTCGTTCGTCGGGGCCTCGCCGTTGGCTGCCCGGCGTTGAATCTTCCTGAGCGTGTGTCTGCCTTCCGCACGCGCGAGGAGCAGTCCGACAAGCGCCGAGAGCACCACCAGCAGCACGACCAGCACCCAGTTGAAATACCAGCCGAAGACGACCAGCAGGATGGCGTCGAGGAGGGGAATGAGCAACAACAGCCCGATGAGACGGAGCATACACACTCTTCCAGCGCCCGACAAAAACCATTTTCGAGACTTCCCCCGTCAGTCCTCGGTCGGGTTCGCGTGCTCGTGGATGTACGCGAGCAACTGGTCGCCGTCAGTCTCGACACCCTGTCTGTTGAAAAACGCCGCGACGTTCTCGCAGTCGCGAACGAGGAAATCTTCGCTGTTGGGGTGATGGACCGTCACTGCCTGCCCGACATCGATAACGTACAGTTCTGAATCCTGCACGACGATGTTGTACTCCGAGAGGTCGCCGTGGACAATTCCTGCGTCGTAGAGGCGGTACATATACTCCCTGACAACCTCGTAGGCCGTCTCGGGGTTCTCGATACTCACCTCTGCGAGTCGCTTCGCCCGCCCGTCTTCAGCGCCGAGATACTCCATGACGAGCACGTTTCGCTCAACGGCAATTGGCTCCGGGACGCGCACGCCGGCCGCGCGGGCGCGCTGGAGATTTGCGAATTCCTTGCGGACCCACCCAATCACGACCGCTTTCTTGTTGCCGGCAACCTCCTCGAAGCGAGGGTCCCCCTCGAGATACTCTCCCATCTCGCGGAAGTCGGAGGCGTTGATGCGGTAAATCTTCACTGCGACTTCTTTGTCACCGGCAAGAGCGTTGTAGACGTTGGCTTCCTTGCCGGTCGAGATTGGCCCACCGAAGGCCTCGATGTGGCCGTCTTGGACGAGTTTGTACAGCGCGCCGTAGGTCGCCTCGTCGAAGACCGATTCGGTGACCTTGAACTGGTCGGCGTCTTTGATTCGCTCGCGGAACTGGCTGAACTTCCGGTCGCGTTTGCGGGCGATGCGGTCGGCTTCAGTGTCTGAATAATCAATCTCTTCCCACTCATCACCCGGCGCGTCTGTCTCGTCTGTGTCGAGTAATCCGTACTCCTCGTCCATCTACTGGCTGGTAACGGACCCAACCGTTAAAGAATGTCCCCGACTGATGCTACGCTTACCTTGTTCGACCATGCTCCTCGCTTCTCACGGGTCGCTTTTGTTCCCCGTTCGACGTGACGAGGCGTTCGCGCTGCTCACGCCTCGCTGCTCGTGGGTCACTGCGTTCCCCGCTCGCTTACTCCGAGGACTCCCGCTGGTCGTCCTCGCTTCTCACTACCAGCACTGGCCCCACCGACGCCGCGGCGACCCGTTCAGCCTCCTCACCGAACAGGAACGACGACAGTGACGGTGCACGCTCACCCATCACGATTCCATCGTGGTCCGCAACGGCGTCAATTAACGCATCGAAGGGCCGCCCCTCTCCCTCTCTGGTCGTCGCCTCGATTCCGGCATCGGCGAGCATCTCCGAGGCGGTTTCCAGTCGGCCGTCGTCGGCGCCATCGCCCGCCGCGAACAGCGTCACACCGATTCCTCTGTCGCCAATCAGTCCGATAACGAACTCGGCAATATTCGTGGCGTCGACACCGCCAGTCATCGAGACGAGCAACCGGTTGACAGTCCCAGTCGTGCCGGTGATTCCGTACGCTGCCGCGCCGACATCGTCGGCAACACGGCCGATAGACTGCCGTCGGTCCTGCGTAAAGACAAGGCGGTGGTCAGCGTCGCCACCCGCCGTCTGGAACTCCTCGCTGAGGTCTTCGAGCGCTGCCGTTGCGCGTTCGCCGAACTGCGCGCGGGCCTGGTCCGGCGGCGTCTGCTCGGGCAGGACGTGATAGCCAAGCACTGTGACATCCATCGTGGAGAGCAGATTCATCAGCCCGGAGGAGACCGTCTCTCCGTCGAGCACCGCCACGGGTACAAGTACACGAGCCATTAGAGCGCCCCCTTGAGTTGTATATCGCCAGCATAGTAGAAATACCATCCGGCTGTTGCGACGCTGACGATGACACCGACGCCAATCGAGAGTGGATTCATGAACCCAATCAGCCCGAAACTCGCCAGCCCGCCCACTGCGGGAATCACCGGCCCACCCGGCACGCGAAAGTCGGGGTCGTACCACTCCGGCTCGTCACGCCGAATCGCCAACAGTGCCACACAGATCAGCCCGTACATAATCAGATGCAGGAAGGAGGCAACTTCCGCGAGCAGTGCGACCTGCCGCGTCGCTGCCAGCACAATCACCGGCCCGCCGGCCATCCCCAGCGCGACGTGCGGGGTGCCGTATTTCAGGTTAATCCGCGCCGCCCACGACGGCAGCAGTGCGTCCTTCGAGACGCCGTAAATCGCCCGTGATGTACTCAGAATCGAGGCGTTCGCACTCGACATCGTCGCCAGTAACCCCCCGACGATGATGACGAAGGCACCAGCAGTGCCGAGTAACTGCCGCCCAATCTCGACCATCGCCGTCTCACCTGCGGCCGCCAGCGCCATCCGGTCGAAGACACTCGTCGCGACAAAAATCGTCAGGACGTACATCGTCGTGACAATCAGCACCGACCCAATCATCGCAAGCGGCAGATTCCGACCCGGGTTCTTCATCTCTCCTGCGACGGTCGCCACCTGCGCGAAGCCGAGATAGGAGGTAAAGACGAGTGCAGCGACGGACAGAATCGGAACGACTTCCCACGTGTCTCGGGCTTCCGCGGCTGGCGTCCCAGCATCGACGAACCCGAACGATTCGGCGAGGCCAAAGCCCAAAAACGCGACCAGCATCGAGAGCAGCAGCGCAACGATGCCGTTCTGGAGTTTGGCCGCATTTTCTGTTCCGGTCATGTTCAACTGAGGCGGTGGCGCGGAGTCCCCTTCCTCAAGGAACGAGCGGAGCGAGTGAGTAGGGAGGGGAGGAGCGCGTTCGTATAGACGAAGAACACTGAACTGTAAGTAGCCATGGTCTTACATTGAAACTGTGGTAGACGACCACGTGCGTCGGACGGCAATTACTCGTCTCGAAGTCTCGGACGAGCAACGCGCCCTCCTCGAAGGTACCATCTCCGAGTGGAAACGAGGTTGCCAAATCGCCACAGATATGGCGTGGGGGAAGTGCAACGCGAAAAGCGACGTACAACCCCTCGCCTACGATACCGTGCGCGACGAAACCGACCTCGGGAGTCAGCACGCGATTCTCGCCACCCACCAAGCCGCACAAGCCATCACCGGCTGTATCGAACGCCGGTCCAACGGGAAGAAGGTCAGCAAACCGACGTTCACCACACCCACGGTGAAATATGACACCCGGACGTTGACGTTGTTTGACGACGGTACGGTGTCGCTGGCCACCACGGAGAGCCGTGTTCGGTGTGACCTTGCTCTGCCCGACGCTGACGGCGGCTACCAGCGGCAGTACCTTGACTCGGACGAATGGAGCGTCACGGAAAGTACGCTCACCGCCCGTGACGGCGATTACTTCTTGCATATCGGCTTCCGCCGACACAAGACCGATGCCGAACGGAATACCGCCGAGGACGGAACGGTTCTCGGGGTTGACCTCGGCATCGAAAACCTCGCTGTCACCAGCACTGCCTACTTCTTGAGCGGGCGGAAGTTAACCCATGACCTCCGCGAGTTCGAGAAGGTACGCGCCGGACTCCAACAGACCGGAACGCGAAGCGCCCATCGGACGCTCGAACAGTCGAGTGGCCGTGAACTTCGCTACGTCCGTGACGTACTCCACAGGGCGTCGAACGCGATCGTAGACGAAGCACTCCGATTCGGGTGTGACGTGATTGCGTTCGAAGACCTGACGAACATCCGCGAGCGCACGGGTGCGTCGTGGGGTCACAAGTGGGCGTTCCGAACGCTGTACGAACAAGTCGAGTACAAAGCTGAAGCGGAAGGCATCTCGGTGAAGCAGGTGGGTTCAGCGTACACGTCGAAACGGTGCGCTGAGTGTGGTTTCACAGCAGACGAGAATCGCCCGACCCGGAACGATTTCCAGTGTCAGAAGTGCGACTCGGAAGCGAACGCAGACTACAACGCGGCGAAGAACATCGG
>JAQCNR010000413.1 GCA_028274925.1 Halovenus sp. | reverse complement strand
TTCGCGAGATATCTATCTCAACACCGTCTCCCAGTCGACCAACGATGTGATGAAAACACTCACAGTCGTCGCAACCATCTTCATCCCGCTCACATTCGTCGCCGGACTCTACGGGATGAATTTTTCTGGGACGGCGCTTGCTATGCCGGAACTCTCCTGGACCTACGGCTATCCGGCGGCCATGCTCGGCATGACGCTCATCGCGGTGGTGATGCTTGACCACTTCCGCCGACAGGAGTGGCTGTGAATCGCCACGGCCCTCACTAGAACCGCTCGAAGATATCCTGGCGGTTGAGGTCGAGCTCGCTCACCGTCGCCGGTGGCTCTTGGGCAGCGACGTAGCTGATTGCCTCCGCCACATCCTCGGCGTCCAGCGTCGACTCCTCGTCGAGCACCACGTCGTTCGTCTGTTCACGGAACTGCGAGCCAAACGGTGTCGTCACGCCGGAGGGGTTGACTAGACTCACCCCAACACCGTCGGGGCCGAGACGGCCAGCCATGCTGGCGGCGAACCCGCGCAGCCACCACTTCGAGGCGGCGTAAATCGGCGTCGACGGGCTTGGATACTTCCCTTTGAAACTGCCAACGTAGACCAGTGCGCCGCCGCCGTCGCGCAACAGGGGTGCCGCCGCGCGCGTGGTGTAGTACGCGCCGTGGACGTTCGTCCCTGTGACCTGCTCGAACTGCTCGATTGGCAACTCCGACAACGGTACGTTGGACTGCTCGCCGGTGCCGGCGTTAGCAACCACCACATCGAGTCGACCGAAGCGGTCCGCTATCGCCTCGACGAGCGCGTCGACTGCGTCAGGGTCGGTGATGTCTGTTGGCACCGCGAGCGCCTCACCGCCGCGCTCGCGACACTCCGCCGCGACCGCAGACAGGCGCTCCTCACTGCGAGCACACAGCACAACGTCGGCCCCGGCGTCGGCGAAGTGTCGGGCAGTGGCCGCGCCGATTCCCGAACTCCCGCCCGTCACTACCACGACCGACTCGGAGAACTGCTCGCGAACCATGCTAGAGTTGGTCGACAACCGCGTCGGTTCCGACGACATCCGAGAAGACGAGCTCCTGAATCGTTGCGACCGTGTCAGTAATCTCCTCGGGTTCGTACCCCTCCAGCGGGAACGCCGCAGTGGCGTCCTCGACGTACTTCGTTTCGTACCCCCGCGCCGCAGCGTCTCGCGCAGTCGTATCGACGCAGATGAACGACAGCAGTCCAGTACAGACCACTGTCTCGATACCGTTGCGCTGGAGAATATCCGACAGTCGCGTGTCGGGGAAGCAACTCGGCGTCGTCTTCGTAATCAGGTGCTCGTCGTCTCGAATTTCGACGTCATCGACGATTTCGATGTATTCAGAGCCCCAGCCAAAGACTGCCGCGTCCCGGCCCCGGGAGACGTGCCGGGCGTGGATGACCGTTGTCTCCGTCTCTCGGGCGGCGTCGAGTATCCGCCCGCACTGCTCGCGCACGCGGTCACTGTCGGGCACGTACCACGGTCGGTCTTCCTCGAAATACTCTCGTTGCAGGTCGATAACGATGATAGCTGTCGTCTCCGGGTCCATGCACTCACTCTCGGCGGCGCTGGTGATAATACTCCGTATTTCCGACCTCCATCGCCGTTACCAGTCACTCACTCGCCAGTTTCTGCGATGTCTTCGTTACGTTTTACCATCACACGATTTTTACTCGCTGACCCCGACTCACTAGTATGGACTGGGACCGACGGCACGTGCTGGGCCTGCTTGCCACGAGTGCCACAGTGGGTCTGTCTAGCCGTCTCCAGAGTAGCGACGGCAGCGACCTCGTTTTCGGCCAGTCCGGCGACTCAGTCGCGCGCTCGGCGCAGTTTCTCAGTGCCACCGACCCGCCCGACGCCACCGAAGAACTCATCTCTCGGCTTCCGGACTCACAAGCGGCGCGACTCACCGCCAGCGACAGCCACAGGGTTGACGAGTTCGGCCATTCGGTCGCCCTGTCAGCAACCGGTTCGACTGCCCTCGTTGGCGCGCCAGCCGCTGCGGGTGGCACTGTCGAAGTGTTTGCCCGGCGACAGTTAGTCTGGCGACGACAGACACGACTGCTCCCGGACGACGGCCGCCGTGGAGACCGGTTTGGCCGGTCAGTCGCACTGTCTGAAGACGGCACGACAGCCCTTGTCGGTGCCCCGAACAACGACACAGCACAGGACAACTTCGCTGGCGCCGTGTACGTCTTTACTCGCTCGCGGTTTGACGACCCCCGTGACAGTGACTGGCAACAGCGAGCGAAACTCGTTCCCGAAGACGGTGCTCCCGGCGAGGCATTTGGTGCCTCGGTGGCGCTTGCTGCAGACGCCTCAACTGCCTTCGTAGGTACTAGCGAGGCTGCCAGTACGGGGTACGTCTTCTCTGGTCGCGGCGACTTCTGGCGACAGGACGGGACGCTCACAGCACCGGACGACCAGCCCTCACTGCTCGGTCGTTCGGTCGCGCTGACTGCTGACGGGTCGACCGCACTCCTCAGTGCCCGCGGCGAGGCGCTCGGATACGTCTTCACTCAGTCAGGCCGCCGCTGGCGACCAACAGCCACACTCACCGCAGATGTCGAGGACGGGACAGACCCAAACCGGCCGGTTACACTCGCCGCCGATGGCTCGACGGCCGTTATCGGAACTCCCCAGGCTAGCGCAAACGGCGCGGTGAGCCGCGGTGCTGTGTATATCTTCGAACACAGCCACGATGGCTGGACCCGACACGGTCCCCTAACACTTCCTGACGCCGACAGCCTGGACCGACTGGGCGAGTCGGTGGCTGTCGGGGCGAACGGACTGGTTGTGCTCGCTGGGGCGTCTGGCGAGGCCGAGCCGCATGGCACGAAAGCTGGCGCAGTCTACGCCTTCCTCCGCCGTCGTGACGGGTGGAGTCAACAGCGGCAACTCGTGGCCAGTGACGGGGGGAGTCTGGACCGCTTCTCACTGGTTGCACTGTCTGGAGACGGTTCGACTGTCCTCGTTGGTGCTCCGAGTGCAAACCCAACTGGACTACGCCGTCGTGGTGCGGCCTACGTCTTCGGCCCGACTTCGTGACTCGCTGCGTCGCGGTTCGTCGGTCTCGCTCTCTCGAAACGCAGCGCAGCATTCCTCGGCAACGTACCGAATTGCCTCGGCAACACTCTGACTACTCTCGATACTGGCGTTTCGAGCCCGACTACTCGGCCCTGCGTACGCTTTTCAGTCCGTGACTCTCCCCCAGCGTTTATTTCGACTCGCCGACAACCAGTGAGACGGCCTTATGAACGACTCCCAATCCGGGACTGTCGAGCGTCGTCCGGCGCTGATACACTACGTCGAGTTCCTCGCCATTTCTGCCGCGTTCATGCACGCCGGGCAGGACCTCATGCGCGGTGAACCGGCGGAACTCGGTATCCCTCCCTGGCTCTTTGCCGGTGGCTTTTTCAGCTACGCACTATTGCTCGCGGCGACCAGTGAGCGGCCGTCACTGCGTGCGCTCCTTGCAGGCGGGGTCCCACTTGCGATTGGTGTGTTTCACGTTATCGAACCACACTCTGGTGGCTTCTTCATGCCAATCACGTACGCGACGATACTCTTCGGCAGTGCAACGCTTCTGATGCACCTCTCACGGAACCGACACCGCCTGACCGTTGTTTCAGAACGCCTCCGAAACTGATTTTGGTGGTAGAGGCCACGAACTCTCTCGATTTTGTCTGTAGCTGACCGCAACAGACCTGGCCCCCGCAACTGTGTTCCCAGCACGGAGCCGTCGGTGGCGACACCATCGACTGGCCCTAGTTTTC
This sequence comes from Halovenus sp., assembly GCA_028274925.1. Classification (GTDB taxonomy): domain Archaea; phylum Halobacteriota; class Halobacteria; order Halobacteriales; family Haloarculaceae; genus Halovenus. Next base: position 7,292 of record JAQCNR010000413.1, on the reverse strand, counting down.
GTCCGCTAGGGTGGAGACGAATTTTTGTGTACTGGAGACCTATCATGGATATGCAACTTTCGGAGGCCCAACGCCGATACGTCGAAACTGCCCGCGTTGGCCGACTGGCAACGGCTGACGGTGATGGACGCCCACACGCTGTCCCGATCTGTTACACGCTCGTCGACGAGCAGATTTACACGCCACTGGACGAGAAGCCGCAATCTGTCGAGGCGACGGAACTTCGTCGCGTGCAAAATATACGGGAGAACCCTCGCGTGACGCTCGTCGTTGACCATTACACCGAGCAGTGGGATAATCTTGGCTGGGTCCAACTCCGTGGGACGGCGGATATCCTCAGCGCCAACGAACCAACTCACGACGAGCCGGTTTCTGCACTCCGAGCGAAATACGACCAGTATGCCTCTCACGAACTTGAGCACCGCCCGCTGATCCGCATCGAACTGGGCTCCGCTCGTTCGTGGGGCCGGCTTGACCGCCCAGCGGACTGAGCAGGATAAAAAAGCACGCTTCGGTTGTCGAAGCATTCACAATCTAACACGAAACCCCAAGCCCGCTTGACTGTTGGTCTTTGCTGGGAGACACGTTTGCTGACGGTTGCCAGGTGGAACTCTGCAAATAATATCTCCTACGTGTAATGAAATTCCTGTGAAACTGCATAAAGACTTAATTAAAACTAGGCACATCTATGCATGGGGGAATTCATTCACATGAGCGAAATCACCTTTGGATACATACCATGCTCGCAGACTCCGGACGGTAGTGGCATGGAGCAGCGGTGGGAGGAGGTCATTACAGAGGCAAAACAGGCCGAAGCATCGGGCTTCGACGCCTTCCAGATTGGCGAGCACCACCAGACGGACACTGGCCAATGGCCAGCAATTACAGAAGTCCTCGCGGGTGTCGCGGCCGAGACTGAAACAATCGAGTTGGGAACATCACTGTTATTGCTCCCACTGTATCACCCAGTCCATCTGGCCGAACAGATGTCGATGGTCGACATCATCTCTGGCGGTCGTCTAACTGAGATGACCGTCGGAGCGGGCTACGCAGAACAGGACTTCAAACCGTTCGATGTTCCGCTCAAGAATCGACCCTCCCTCATGGAGGAATCGTTGACCGTGCTTCCGCGACTCCTGATGGAAGACGAAGTGTATCACTTTGGCAAGCGGTTCACAGTGAGGGGCGTCAACATGACACCGAAGCCCGTTCAGGAACCGAGGCCATCAATCTATGCGGGTGCCTGGACCGACCAAGGCTGTAATCGGGCTGCTCGACTCGCCGATGGCTGGCACACTGACCTGATTAATACCCGAGAGACACTGAAATACTGGGCCGATTTCTACCGCGAGCACGCAGAGCGCCTCAACAAAGAACCACGCGTGAGTATGATGCGTGAAGCGTGGGTTGGGGAAACTGCAGAGGAGGCAAAAGAAACGTGGCGAGAGGGTGTGATGGGTAAACACCGCTTCTATTACTCCGCTGGTGGCTACAGCGAGGAGGCAGACCCGTGGCTCGAAGATATCGAGTCTCCCGAGGAACTCACCTTCGAGCAACTCGAAGACGACCGGTTCGTCGTCGGTGACCCACAGGACTGTATCGACTACATCGAGGAGTGCCACGAGACCCTCGGCGCCACTCACTTCGCACTTCGATTCCGGTTTACAGATGGCCCCTCCCACGAAGAGACGATGGAGGCAATCCGACTGTTCGGCGAAGAGGTCATCTCACACTTCCAAGACTGACAGCAATTACTCTTTTTGTTGAACTCGCTGCGTTCCGGGTTGGAAGCTGGAGACTCGCGCTATTGGGGTGAGCGAACACTTTTTTTCTCGCACGTAGATATCAGCAGTATGAGTGCACGTGTCAACCACGTCAGTGTCGTCGCCTCTGACCTTGAGGAATCGACCCAGTTTTACATCGAGCTCTTCGGCGCAGAGGAAATAGCTGCTCCCAATTTCGAGGTCCCAGTTCGCTGGCTCAGCTTCGGAGACCAACAGCTCCACCTGTTCCAGCGAGACGTCGAAAGCCCGCAGTATCACCACTTTGGACTTACCGTTGATAACTTCGAGGAGGTCTACCGGGACGCTGTCGACCGAGGGTTGGTGGGAGACTTCGCCGACGACTCGCTGCTCGGATTGTACGAACTCCCTGACGGAGCAGTACAGCTGTATCTTCGTGACCCTGATGACAACCTCGTCGAGGTCAATCATCCGGACATTGAAACGCTCCCGACAGACATCCAAGAACAGGTCACGGACCGAGACAACCTCATCCCACAGACTGGGGCAGCCGCATCGGCAACCCTCGCAATCGACGAGTAACCGTCGACTCGAAGAGACAACAGGACCGTTGTGCAACCACTGTTATTGACGATTCATGTACCGATTGCCGCGTTCGCGTGCTCGTCGAACGAGGCGATTGCCGAGTTCGGTCTGTTGCACGTTCCACCGTGCTAACACGTTGTCGAGGTTGTCGTACGGGCCAAGCGCTTCGCCGAGTGCGAGCGCGTCGGCAAACGCGTGTGCCGTCCCCGCAGCCATGTGCGGACGAATAAAGAACGCGGCGTCGCCAAGCAAACAGACTCGGTCAACGACGACCTCCGGGGCTGCCAGGTCGTAGACAGCCTGTACATATGCTTCATCGTATGCCTCGAACAGTCGCGTGAATACCGCTGGAGCACTCTCTTTACCGAACTCGATATGTGCGTCGCGAACCGAATCGCGCATCTGCCCAGGCGGGAGCGTTCCGTTATACTGTGTTCCGTCCGCTCCGAGCATCAGGTTCTCGAACTCCTCACCCGCCGCGATGTTTCGATACCACACGAGATTGATACGGCGGTCGCCTCGTTCGCTGCTGCCATCTGGACTTGGAACGGGGTACGTGAGCACCTGAAAGTCCGGACCGTGGTAGATGACGAAGTGGTCACGAAGTTTGCGAACGATATCGTCCGGTAACTCGTCTTCGTACGCGAGGCCCCGGAACGCAACGTAGCCCACGTATTCCAGCGACACGTCAGGAAAATACTGCTGGCGTGTTTGAGAGCGATACCCCTCCGCCGCGACAAACAGGTCCGCCTCTTTCGATGCCTGTCCATCGAACTGTACCGACACGGTGTCACTCTCGTCACTCTGAGAGACGTCGGTCACCTCCGTCCCCATGTGGTACCGCTCGCTGGGCAGATGTTTCCGAACGGCCCGATACAGCGTATCCCAGGAACCGCCGTGGATGACGTACTCACGCTGGTCCATCACAGACCCATCGTGGTCGAAATACTGTAGCCCATCGTGCGTCATCGTTACTGACTCCCGGTCCGCTATCCCGGCCTGCTCCAGATAGTCCAACATCTCTGGATGGAGGATGATTCCACCCCCACGCCCCCTCATTTTCCCTTCCGCTGTCTGCTCGTACACCTCGACGTCGTGCCCTGCTTCTGACAACGCGTGTGCAACGAACAACCCCCCCATCGAACCGCCCGAGATAGCAATCGTTAGCTGTTTATCCGGCGGACAGGTCTCTATCTCGTAGTTAGACGCAACTACTGGCTCGTTGTAGTAGATATTCCCCTCGTGTGCAACTCTCGGGCCCCCTTCGTACTCGTACACACCGTCTTGCATGCTCCGTCTTTAGCACGAGTACTGCATAAAATTCGGGTATTGAGAGACAACACTCTCTGACGCTGGGGCTTGCCGCAGACTCACGATATCTGCTCCTCGTCGGCATATCCGGGGAGGATTCGGACTACGCCGAGACGCTCGTCACTCGCGTCTCGTCTCGTTCGGAGCCGTCTGGAGTTTCACGGCGTCACCACTCTCTGGCGGTTGTGGTTCCTTGGAAAATGCCCGGGGAGGGCTCCGAACCCTCGATCTCCGCATGTCCCAGGTCCGAGGCGACCCTCGGGGGAACGTGCGTGTGCCGCGTTCGTTGATACCCTATGAGTGCGGCGCTATGTCCAGCTAAGCCACCCGGGCGCATCCGTTCATTATCGGGTCGTTGTCTTTAACATTCTCATTCCGACACGGTGTGTGGCCGAGTCCCAGTTACGCCAGTGCCACCGTCAACCCAACTACAACGACTAGTCCGACGAGCAATACGGCGAATCCAATCGCTACCTGCCCGTTCGTGTACTCACTCTGGGGGGCGGTGCTGCGCCGCGGTGGCTCCGTCTCCGGTGCCTGCGGGTCCGTTGGGTCGTATGCCTCGCTCTCGTCGTCGCTCATACTCGCACTCGTTGTCGGACTCACTTCGGTGTATCGACTCTTTTTGTATGGGTTGGTTCGAGTGGACGTGGTTGTTGTATTGCTGAGAACAGCCAGAAAGCCCCTGCTCGCTTGACCGTCCAGGACTCGCTGCGCTCCTCGTTCCACTGCGGTGCTTGCTTCGCCCGGGACGGACCAAGCGAGCAGCCCCTTTCAGTCCCACCCGCGGTGGCCTGTGGCAAAAGCAACGGGTGGGACTGGAAGGGGCCGTCCGTTCGGGGAAGGCGGCCGAAGAAAGCACGCGAAGCGCGCGCAACGAGGCCCCCGACTCGAACGGACGGGGGCTTTCTGGCTGTTAATATCCGTAACCTTCTCCCTCTCTACTCAAACTCCCCGGGATGGAAACGCATAGGTGCCCCAGTCTCCTACCGCCGCACAACAACCCACATGACTCTCACCAAGCGGATCATCCCCTGTATCGACGTGGATGTCGACGACGACGGCAACGCTGCAGTCTACACGGGCGTCAACTTCGAGGACCTCGAATACACCGGCGACCCGGTCGAGATGGCAAAGGAGTACAACCAGGCCGGTGCCGACGAGTTCGTCTTTCTGGATATCACCGCCTCCGCCGAGGGCCGCGAGACCATGCTCGATACTGTCTCCTCTGTCGCCGACGAGGTGTTCATTCCGCTGACTGTCGGCGGCGGCATCCGCACCCGCGACGATATTAAAGAGACGCTCCGGGCCGGTGCCGACAAAGTGTCAATCAACACCGGCGCACTGCAACGACCGGAACTCATCGGTGAAGGTGCACAGGCATTCGGTAGCCAGTGTATCGTCATCTCCGTCGACGCACGCCGACGATTCGACGACGAGGGCGAGTACTACGCCGAGGTCGACGGCGAATCCTGCTGGTTCGAGTGCACGGTTAAGGGGGGCCGTGAGGGCACTGGTACCGACGCCGTCGAGTGGTCAGAAGAGGCAGAACGCCGCGGCGCGGGCGAGTTGTTCATCAACTCTATCGACGCCGACGGCACCAAGGACGGCTACGACATCCCGCTGATGAGCGCGGTCTGTGAGACCGTCTCGACGCCGGTAATTGCATCGTCGGGCTGTGGAAGCCCCGAGGACGCCTACGAAGTGTTCACCGAGGCCAACGCCGACGCCGCGCTGGCGGCCTCGATTTTCCACTTCGGCGAGTACTCCATCGAAGAAACGAAACAGTATCTCGACGAGCGCGGGATTCCGGTTCGCCTTTAATTAGTCTGCCGACGTGCCGAGCGGTCCGAGTGACTCGGCGAAATCGAAGCCCTCGTAGCCATTCTCGACCACGCGTTCACACTCTCGCCGGTAGGTTTCGACACCGCCGGGGAACGGCGTGAATACGCGAGGCTTGTCCGGAACGTTCGCGCCGCGATACCACGACTCTGCTTCGGAAAAGAGCATCTCGTTGGCGAGCATATTCGTCTGGGACACCCAGCGCTCGGCCGCCGCCGATTGTGGTTCGATGTACTCGTACCCCTCCGACTGCATGTACTCGATACAGTCCGCAATCCAGTCGACGTGTTGTTCGATAGAGACGGGCATGTTGCTCAGGACCGACGGACTCTGCGGGCCGGTGATGGTGAACAGGTTCGGGAAGCCATCCACGCCGAGGCCGAGATACGTCCGCGGGCCGCCCTCCCATTCCTCTTCGAGGACGTGTCCGTCCCGGCCCTCGATATCCATCGCCAGCAGCGCGCCGGTCATCGCGTCGAAGCCAGTTGCGAAGATGACGGTACCGAGGTCGTAGTGGTCGGCCGTCGTCTGAATCCCCTCGGGCGTGAACTCGGTGATTGGGTTCTCCGCCACGTCAGCAAGCGTCACGTGCTCGCGGTTAAACGTCTCGTAGTACCCCCCATAATCCATCGGTGGTCGTTTGCTCCCGTAGGGGTGTGCTGTGGGCACGAGTTTCTCGGCTGTCTCTGGGTCCTCCACCTGCTCGCGAATCTTTTCACGAAGGAATTCGGAGACAATCTCGTTCGTGTCGTCGTTGAACAGCGTATCCTCGAAGGTATGCAGAAAGCGGAAGCCGCCGGCTTGCCAGCCATCCTCCAGCGCGTCGCGAATCTCTTCGTCGGACATCCCTGCCGTCGTCGCGTGTGTCATCTCGAAGGGCATCCCCAGCCACGAGAAGCGAGCGTCCTCCCAAATCTCGTCGTAGTTGGCTTTGATCTCTGCCCACTCGTCGTCTTCCAGCGGGCGGTTTCGTGCCGGCACGGCGTAGTTCGGCGTTCGCTGGAAGACAGTCAGGTGGCCTGCCCGGTCGGCAACCTCCGGCGTGAGTTGGATACCGGTCGAGCCAGTACCAATAATCCCGACCCGCTTGCCGTCGAGGTCGACACCGTCCTGTGGCCACCGCGCCGTGTGATAAATCTCTCCTTCGAAGGCACTACGATTGTCGAAGTCGGGAATGTACGGCTCCGAGAGACAGCCGACAGCACTGATGAAAAATTGGCTGGTGACTGACTCACCGTCGTCAGTTTCGACGGTCCACGTTCCTGCGTCTCCGTCGAACGTTGCGGACTCGACTGCCGTCTCGAAGCTGATCTGCTCTCGCAAGTCGAGGTGGTCGGCAGCGAAGCGGAGATACTCTAAGATTTCCGGCTGTTCGGGATAGCGCTCGCTCCAGACCCACTCGTCGCGAATCTCCTCCGAGAACGAATAACAGTAGATGTGGCTCTCGCTGTCACAACGAGCGCCGGGATAGCGGTTCCAGTACCACGTTCCGCCCACGTCCGGCGCTTTCTCGAACACCTGAACCGAGAGGCCGAGTTCACGCAGGCGGTGAGACATGTACAGTCCCGAAAAGCCTGCCCCGACAACGACAGCATCGACTGCTGCTGTTCCCCCCGTATCGTCCCGTGTCATCGTTGCACACATTGATCGTCGGCTATCACATTTGACACGCAGCACAATAAGCGCCCTGCCGGACAGGAGACTCGAAAATACGCCGGGGCAGGCACTGACTCTCCTAACAACGAAGCTTTAAGAACTGTTATACTGAACAAATCGGTAACCGATTATGCCAGATCGAGATCCGCTTTCGGG